>DASUCP010000171.1:0-2351 GCA_036275975.1 Sphingomicrobium sp. | reverse complement strand
CTGAAGCGGAAGAGTCCGCTTTCGAAAGACCTGGAAACACTTGATGCCGGCATCGCGGCGGCACTCGGACTGGAGCGTTAAAGCATGTGGCAGATCCGCAAGCCGGCAAAGAGCGAAGCCGAGGTCGAGGAGGCCCGGCAGCAGGCGCTCGAAGAGCATCGCGTCGTCACCATCGGCGACGCTGGCGCATTCGCGAAGCGCGACATGCACACCGAGTTGAAGGTCGAGCTTCACCAGCGGCTTCTCGACCTCATCAACCTCCAGGCTCTCGATCAGATGTCGCGCGAGCAGATCCAGGAAGAAGTTGGCGACATCGTCGCCGAGGAGCTTGCGAAGCAGAACCATGCGCTGAACCACACCGAGCGCAAGCAGCTGGTCGGGGACGTCCTCGATGAGTTGCTCGGGCTTGGGCCGCTCGAGCCTTTGCTTAAGGACCCGACGATCACTGACATCCTGGTCAACGGCCACGCGCGGGTGTTCGTCGAACGCTACGGCGTACTGGAGCCGAGCCCAGTGCGGTTCAAGGACGAGAAGCATCTTTTCAGAATTATTCAGAAGATCGTTTCCGCGGTCGGTCGCCGAATCGATGAATCTTCGCCAATGGTCGACGCGCGCCTGGCCGACGGAAGCCGCGTCAACGCGATCGTTGCGCCGCTGGCGCTCGACGGCGCCACGCTCTCCATCCGCAAATTCGCCCGCACGCCGATCAGCATGGACCGACTGGTCGAAATCGGAAGCATTCCGCTGCAAATGGCCGAAGTCCTGCAGGCTGTCGTCGGATCGCGGCGCGACGTTCTCATCTCCGGAGGAACGGGCTCGGGCAAGACCACGCTGCTCAACGCCATGTCCGCCTACATTGACGGGCGCGAGCGCATCGTGACGATCGAGGACTCTGCCGAACTCCAGCTCCAGCAGCAGCATGTGGTTCGCCTCGAGACGCGGCCGCCCAACATCGAGGGCAAAGGCGAAGTCGCGCAGCGCGATCTCGTCAAGAACGCGCTGCGTATGCGGCCGGACCGGATCATCGTCGGCGAGGTTCGCGCCGGCGAGGCCTTCGACATGCTGCAGGCGATGAACACGGGTCACGAAGGATCGATGACGACCGTCCACGCGAACTCGCCGCGCGACGCATTGTCCCGCGTCGAGCAGATGATCGGCATGAGCGGTATCGACATCTCGCCGCGATCTGCCCGGGCGCAAATCGCGTCGGCGCTACACGTCGTGGTTCAGGTCGCGCGCCTGTCCGACGGCCGGCGCAAGGTCATCAGCGTCTCCGAGCTGACCGGCATGGAAGGTGACGTGATCACGATGCAGGAGATCTTCCGGTTCAAGCAGTCGGGTGTCGACCCGGAGGGCATGGTCAAAGGCAAGTTCGAAGCGACGGGCATTCGTCCGCGCTTCCTCGATCAGGTCATGGCACACGGCATTACCCTTTCGGCCGACCTGTTTCGTCCGGACATGAGGATCGACGTATGAACCCGATGTGGACTCGTGCGCTGATCCTCATCTGCGTGTTCGGCGCAGTGGTCGTCGCCGCCGAAACGATCGCCCGCTGGCTCGCCACCAATCGCGCCGAAGGGCGTGCGATCAACCTGCGGATGAAGCTGATCGGCCGCGGCCGCAATCGCCAAGAAACGATGAACATGCTCCGTCGCCAGGGCAGTTCGGTGCCTCAAGGACTTCCGCCTGTTCTCGATAAGCTCGGCCACAAGTTCGAGCGGATGCTGATGCAGGCGCAGGTGACGATTCCGACCGGCCAGCTGATGCTCGGAATCTTCATTGCACCGGTGGCGATTTTCTTTGTGCTGATGCTTTTGATGTCCGCGTGGTGGGGCATCGGCATCAGCTTCGGACGCGTTTTCATGAGCGCCACTTTTGCGTTGGTGCTCGGGGCCGCGCTGCCGCTGATGCTGCTCAACTTTCGAGCGACGCGCACGCGAAAGAAAATGGAGGAACAGTTCCCCGTCGCACTGGATGTCTTCGTGCGCGGCCTTCGCGCAGGTCACCCGATCGCGGCGGCGCTCGACCTGCTGACCGTTGAGATGCCCGATCCGATCGGATCGCAATTCGGTATTGCGGTCGACGAGGTGACCTACGGGGCCGAATTGCGCGACGCCCTGCAGACCATGGCGGAACGCTGGGACATGGACGACATGCGGATGTTCGTCGTCTCGCTTTCGGTTCAGAACGAAACCGGAGGCAACCTTGCCGAAATCCTCGAGAACCTCTCGAAGGTCATCCGCGAACGGCAGTCGATGTACCTGAAGGTCCGCGCGCTTTCGAGCGAAGGCCGGATGACCGCGGTGATGCTTACCGTCCTGCCGATCTTCACCTTCACGATGCTGTTCCTG
>DASUCP010000170.1:0-3610 GCA_036275975.1 Sphingomicrobium sp. | reverse complement strand
GCCTTAGGCGAGCGCTGCTGTTACGGTCAAAAGGTGAGCGGGTGGCCCAATCTTTCCGAGCTGATCGTCGGCGCCGACCAGCGCGCCGCCGTGGGCCTGGTCGCTGCGCCGCTGGGCGCGGGGTCGGTGACGCCGGGGCATTGCGACGAAGCCCCGCAGCGCCTGCGGCAGACCTTGAAGCGGATCGGCCGCTACGACGTCGAAACGCGGCGAGAGCTGTCAACCGAGATCGCCGACCATGGCGACGTGAACATTGCCGGCCTCAGCATCGAGGACGCGACGCCGCGCATCCGGGACGCCGTCGCGGCGAGCGCGGCGGCGCATGCGCTGACCTTGCTGGTGGGCGGCAACAATGCCGTGACCCGGCCGGGCGTACTCGGCCTCGAACTACCGCTGGAGAAAGTTGGCCTCATCACCCTCGACGCGCATTTCGACATGCGCGACCTCGACCAGGGCCTCGGCAACGGCAACCCGGTCCGCGCCCTCATCGAAGACGGTCTGCCTGGAGCAAACATTGCGCAAGTCGGCCTCGCGAGCTTCGCCAACAGTCGGCAGATGCACGAGGACGCGCTGGCCGCCGGCAATTGCGTCGTGACCATTGGCGAGGCGCGCAAAGATGGGATCGATCAGGCGATCTCCCGCGCGCTCGACCATGTCGCGCATTGCGACGCGCTGGTAATCGACTGCGACATCGATGTGATCGATCGCTCGCAATTCCCCGCCGCGCCGGGTGCTCGGCCTGGCGGGATGGCGGTTCAGGACTTTTTCCGCGCGGTACGGCTCCTGGCGTCCGACCCGCGCGTGCGAGTGATCGATCTCACCGAATGGGACCCGCCGCTCGACTCGACCGACCTTAGCGCCTTGACCGCTGCCCGCTGGCTCGCCGAGTGCCTTTCCGGGTTCGAGAGCCGGTCGACTTCCCGCTAGACTTCCGCTGCGGCGGATCGGGAACGACAACCAGCCGCTTTTTCTCGATCTTGACGACGCAATCCCACGGAATGCGCCGCCCGTGCTTCCGGGCGGTGAGCATCTCGATGAAGCTTCCGGGACCGGAAGTCAGCGCGGTGACGCGGCCGCCCTCGACATGCACTTCATGGACCCGGCCAAGATGCTCGCCGTCGAGCGTCCGGACCTTCGCCCCTCGAAGAGCGCTGAGGCGCATCAGAGCGCCGCCTTCCCGGGAATCCAGTCGCGGGCCTTGTCCTCCACCTCGTGGAGGCCCAGCGTCTCGGCCTTGCACTTGAGCTTCACAACCGCGCCGATTTCGGCAATCTGGTCGATCGGTACGCGAGCCATACGATCGCCGGCAATCCGTTGGGTCAGCCAATAGACCCACCCGGGCATGCGTCCCTCATATGCGCCCGGTCCCACGAGCAGGGCCTCGACCCGCATCTCCTTGCCTGCGTCGCTCGTGAGTTCGACGTCGTCGACGATTCCGCACGAACGCTCGTCCTTGTCGATGATCGGCAGGTCGAGCAATTGACTGACGATCTTGAGCCGGTCGAACGGGTTCATGCCTGCCCTCCCGAGGTCAGCAGGTAGAGCGGGATGGCGGCGATCGCGGCCGCGGTGACGATGATGAAGAACAACCAACCGAGGCTTTTCGCCAGCCACTTGTTCGCATGTTGCTTCATGTAGCTCTTGTCGTTGGCGAGCAGCATCAGCGGCAGATAGGTCAGCGGAAGCACGACGATCGAGAAGAGCACCGCATATTCGACCAGGCTCAGCACATCGACGCCGGTGAGGACGATGAGCAGCGCGAGCAGCATCACGGCGATCCACGCGATGGTGAAACGCGGCGCTTCCCACGGCTTCACGTGCCGGCCCCATTCCCAGCCGAAGAATTGCGCGACCGCATAAGCGTTCGACATGCATGTTTCGACCGCGGCGCCGGCGACCGCGAACAACATCCCGAGCAGCGCGAGCAACAGCCCTGGCTTGGCGAGCGGCATCGCAGCCTCGAGCGCAGACGTTCCCGGCAGCTCCGGTCCTACGTTGATGGGCCCGAACAGCTGAGCGGAAGTCGCCAGGATCGATATCGCAAGGAGCGAGCCGAAGCCGAAGCCGACCGTGCAGGTGATGCGGTTCGTCAGGAGGTCCTTGGGTCCCCAGCCCTCCTCGATTCCTCCGGACGAATAGAAATAGGACTCATAGGGAAACAGAACGGCGCTCAGGATCGCGACGATGAAATAGGAGAAGGTCAGCAGCTCCTTGGAGCTGAGCCCCGCAGGCACCTGAGGCAGGACGCCGCCGGCCAGCTTCGCCCACGGCGGGTGGATCGCGACGAGCGCGACGGCGAAGACGATCATCATCAGCCCAAGCAGGCCGTAGGTCCGCTCGATCCACTTGAACGGGAGAACCCACATCGACGCCATGAGTGCGGCAACGCTGATGACGGCGAGCAGCATGTACGGCAGCCCGGTGAGGTAATTGAGGATCAGTGCCATGCCCCCCACTTCGGCGGCGCAGGTGATCAATGTGCTGATCAGTGAGCCCGCGAGGGTCAACAGGCCGAGATTCAGCCCGAGACGGTGGCGCATCAGGTTGAATACCGGCTGCTTCGCGATCGCTGCGACCCGACCGGACATTTCCCCGAACACGCTCATTCCGATCGTGCCGAGCACGAACACCCAGATGAGCGCGTAGCTGAACATCGAGCCAGCCTTCGCGGCGAAGACGAGCTCGCTGATGTCGACGAAGCCACCGACCGCGGTCATGATGCCGAGGGTCAGCTCAAGCGGATTCAAGGCGGTCCTCGATTTGCTTCAGGCGATCGGCGTGGATGCGAAGCTCGTCCGGAGCGGCATCGTCCGGCTCAGCCAGCAGGGTGCGGATCTCCGCGCCGTAACGCGAGTCAGGCTGGGTCAGTGACGACGCGGCGGTCTTCAGATTCCTCCGTAACCACCGGTGCATCGAAGCGACGTACGTCGCCGTCACGCGTCCTTTGTCCGCCTGCTCGTTGACGAGGGCCCACTCCGCGGCCAGCGAACGCGCCTGTCCGATATACTGAAGGTCGGCTCCGGGCCCTTTGGAGCAGGCGGCGAGCAGCAGCAGCAGGACCAGGCATAAGCGACGCAACATGCGTCGAGAACCGTTTCGCTTGTGGACCGTTCCGCTCAGCTCCGCGCCGCAGCCCTTCGGCCTTTCTCCGAAAGCGAGCGGAAGGTGATCGAGAAACGCAGCGTGTCGCCCGGCGCAATGCTGTGCTCCCATTCGCGCCGCACTTCGCCGGACAGCAGGTATGCCGAGCGCGGCCCGAGCTGCACCTTGGCACGCCGGAAGCCGTCGGCGGTGCGTTGACGAAAGCGCATCGTCGCGATCGAGCCGAGCGAAATTCCGACTACATTCTCGAACTGCGGGCGGTCGCGATGCCAGCCGATGCCCGCACCCGGATTGTAACGGGCAAGCAGGACGTGCGCAAAATCCCCCGGCGCGATGCCGGCGAGCTCTGCGGCCGTCGCGCGCACCGGATGCAGCCATTCCGGAATCGGTTCCGCGGGGGCGAAGCTCGCGTCGTCGAAATCGTAGCGCCAGCCGTAGGTCTTCGTCTTTCGGTTCCCGAGCCAGCCGTGGAAGCGAAACGGCGTGAGCTCTTCGGCTTGCAGTTTGT
>DASUCP010000169.1:0-6116 GCA_036275975.1 Sphingomicrobium sp. | reverse complement strand
ATGGCCGCTCTATATCAAGGTCTGGATGTGTGGATTGCCGATTGCCTCACGCGTAAACCGCACCCCACCCACGCGCATCTGGACGGTGTCTTGCATTGGGCAAGAGAGCTTCACGTGGGCCAGGTCTATCTTGTGCACATGGGCAATGGGCTTGATTATCAGACGCTGGTTGCCGAGCTGCCCGACTGGGCGGCGCCGGCCTACGACGGGCTCGAGATTGCATCATGTTAATGACCAACGACCTGATGCTTGGCGGCGTCTACATCGTCATGGCGATTATGCTTGTGCTCGGCTCGCTGATGGCGCGGCGGGAGCCAGCAGCAAAGATGGTCACGATGGCGCTCACCTGGATCCTGATCTTCGCTGCGGGCTTCGTCCTTTTCACTTTCCGCGACGATTTCGGGTGGGTCGCCGAGCGCCTGAAGGCGGAAGCGGTCGGAACTCCGGTCGAGCAGGGGAAGGAAACGCGTATCCCGATGGCGATCGATGGTCACTTCTGGGTCAACGCGAAGCTCAACGGCAAGGATGTGAAGTTCCTCGTGGACAGCGGCGCGACGATGACCACCGTGGACCGCGACACTGCGAATTCTACGCATCTCGACGTTTCGCCCCGCGCAGATGAATTTGTCCGCACCGGGAACGGCGTCATCCGCGTGAGGAGCGCCCGCGCTGACGAACTCGTGATCGGTGGAATCACGCGCAAGGACGTCGGCATGCAGGTCGCCGACAACGACGATCTCAACGTGCTCGGAATGAATTATCTGTCGTCCTTGAGCCGCTGGGGCGTGGAAGGGCGATGGTTGGTTCTGGTTTCCTGATGCGTGTTGTCTTCTGTTTTGACTTTACATAATGCATATTATCATACTTATATATTTCAGGAGTGGAGGGACCCCTCGTGCCTCTTGAGCGGCTCGTTTCGATCATGCGGCGGCTGCGCGATCCGATAAGCGGCTGCGAATGGGATCGCGAGCAAACGTTCGCGACCATCGCCCCTTACACGATCGAGGAAGCCTACGAGGTTGCGGACGCCATCGCTCGCGACGACATGAACGCGCTCGCCGACGAGCTCGGCGACCTCCAGCTCCAGGTGGTCTTTCATTCACAAATGGCCGAGGAAGCCGGCACATTCACGCTAGAGGACGTGATTGGCCGCATTTGCGACAAGCTCGAGCGCCGTCACCCGCACATCTTCGGCGATGCGAGCCACAGCCCCGGTTGGGAAGAATTGAAAGCCGCAGAGCGCAAGAAATCGCCCGATGACAGTGCTTTGGCTGGCGTTGCGCTTGCACTTCCGTCACTCGAACGCGCCGCAAAGCTTCAGCGGCGCGCCGCGCGTGTCGGTTTCGACTGGCCGGATAAGACCGGTCCACGAGCGAAGATCGACGAGGAACTGGCCGAGCTCGACGCCGAGAGCGACCACCAGCGCATGCTGGAAGAGCTTGGCGACTTGCTGTTCGCTATCGTCAACCTCGCACGGCATCTCAACATCGAGCCGGAAGCTGCACTACATGAAGCCAATCGCAAGTTCGAACAACGCTTCCGAGCGATCGAGAAAGCTCCCGGTTTCAGCGAGATGAGCCTGGACGAGAAAGAGGAGCTTTGGGTGGCCGCCAAGAAGGCTCAGGCGGATTCCATCGCCTGAAAGCGCGCCCAATTGTCGGGCGAAAGCCGCACCGACAGCTGGACTTCGTCATGGTCGAGCTGCTGATCCAGCACCTCCCCCCGCGCGTGCAGCCATGCAATCTTGCTGCCGTCCGCCGCAGCCAAGCGAATCTCGTGCACCTGCTCCCCGCTTCGAAGGCATCTCGCCATACGCTCGCGAAGTTCGTCCAATCCCTCTCCGCTCACAGCCGAGATTGCGGCGACGTCTTCGCGGCGCTTCGCTTCGGCGTAGAGGCGTTCACGTTCCTCGTCCGAGAACAGGTCGACCTTGTTCCATGCTTCGATCCGCGGCGGTGAACCCTCTTCGCCAAGACCAAGCGATTTCAAAACGTCTTCGACATCCTCACGCTGCGCCTCACGATCGGGATGGCTCATGTCGCGCACGTGGACAAGCAAATCGGCTTCCCGCACCTCTTCGAGGGTTGCGCGGAAGGCAGCGATCAGCTCCGTCGGCAGGTCCGACACGAACCCGACGGTGTCGGAGAGAATGACCTTGTCGAAGCCCGGCAGTCGGATGTCGCGCATGGTTGGATCGAGCGTGGCGAATAGGAGGTTTTCGGCGAACACATCTTCGCCGGTCAACCGGTTGAAGAGCGTGGATTTTCCGGCGTTCGTATAGCCGACCAGCGCGACTACCGGCCAAGGCGCACGCTGCCGTCGGTCGCGATGCAGCGACCGCGTGCGCTTCACACGGTCGAGCTCGCGGCGGATCTTGGCCATGCGCTCGCGGATGAGCCGCCGGTCGGCTTCGATCTGGGTTTCGCCCGGACCGCCAAGGAACCCGAAGCCGCCGCGCTGGCGTTCGAGGTGCGTCCAGCTCCTGACGAGGCGGCCCGCTTGGTAGTCCAGATGCGCGAGTTCGACCTGCAGGCGTCCCTCGGCCGTTGCGGCGCGCTCACCGAAGATCTCCAGGATCAGTCCCGTCCGGTCGATCACCTTGGTGCCAACCTCGTCCTCGAGGTTCTTCTGCTGGATTGGCGTCAGCGGCGAATCGACGATCAGGAGGTGCGCATCCCGCTTCTTGGCAAGGTCCGTAATCTCCTCGAGCTGTCCCTTGCCCAGCAAGGTCGCAGGGCGAATGGTGCGCACGCGGAGCGGCTTTGCAGCTACGACCTCGATGCCGATTGCCTCGGCGAGCCCTTCCGCTTCCTCCACGCGAGCATCGGCAGAGCGCCGCGCACCTTCGCGAGGCAGTTCCGGCACAGCTATGATCGCCCGCTCGCCCCGGGCGACCTCGATCGCTCCATTGCCGTCGAAATTGTTCAGCCTTCGTCCCCCGCTTCGCCGTGCTCGGCTTCGAGGTTGAGCGGATGCGCTGGCTGCAGTGTCGAAATCGCATGCTTGTAGACCAACTGCACCTGCCCGCCGCGCTCGAGCACCAGGCTGAACTGATCGAAGCCTGTGACCGTGCCCTGAAGCATCACCCCGTTTACCAGGAACAAGGTCATCCGCTCGCTCTCGCGCGACGCCGCTGCGAGGAAGAGATCCTGGAGCTGCGGCTTGGCCGCTTGGGCGCTCTTCGCAACGAAATCGGGCGGGAGCTCAGCGGGCATCACGGTGGAGATCGAGTGCTTGTACACCAGCTGTGAGGCCCCCTCGCGCCGTAGGAGCAACGAGAAGGAATCGAACCAGGTGATCACACCCTGCAGCTTGACACCCTTCACAAGGAAGATTGTCACCGGCAGCTTGGCGCGCCTGACGCTGTTGAGGAAATGATCCTGCAGGCTCAGCGATCGCGCAGCCATTGCACTCCTATTCCTCGCCCTCCCTCTTCTCTCCGATCCCAAGCGCCTTCAGCTTTCGGTGGAGCGCCGAGCGCTCCATTCCGATGAACGACGCTGTTCGGGAGATGTTGCCGGAAAACCGCCGGATCTGGATCTTCAGATATTCACGCTCGAAGGATTCCCGTGCTTCACGCAGCGGGCTTCCCATGATCGCCATAGCCGTACTGGCCCCACCCATTGCGCTCTGATTGTCGAGAATTTCTGGCGGCAACAGGTCGACCTCGATGCACGAGGCGCGGTCCTCGGGCGCGAGGATCAGCGTCCGCTCGATAACGTTCCTCAACTGCCGCACATTTCCGGGCCAATCGTGGGCTTGGAGCGCGGCAATGGCCTCCTCAGAGATACGCGGGGCTTGAATCCTCCGCTCAGCGGCGTAGCGAGTGAGGAAATGGCTCACCAGCTCCGGGATGTCCTCCCGCCGTTCGCGCAGCGGCGGAAGCTTCACCGGAACGACATTCAGCCGGTAGAACAGGTCCTCGCGGAAGCGCCCGGCCGCAATCTCGTCCTGCAGGTTGCGCGACGTCGCCGAAAGCACTCGCACGTCGACCTTGATCGGCCGTTGCCCGCCAACACGGTGATAGCTCTGGTCGGTCAGGACCCGGAGGATCTTCGCCTGCGTGGTCAGCGGCATGTCGGCGATCTCATCGAGGAACAGAGTGCCGCCGTGGGCATGCTCGAGCAGCCCCGCACGCATCGTTCCTTCCGATTCAGTCCCGAATAGCTCCTCCTCGACGCGCTCCGGGCTCATCATCGCCGCGGAAAGCACGATGAAGGGCGCCTTCGCGCGGGGACTCCACTGGTGGATCATCCGCGCAGCGATTTCCTTGCCCACGCCCGGCGGCCCCGAAATGAGCACGCGGCTGCCGGTCGGCGCCACCCGTTTCAAGGTGGCGCGTACCGTGTTGATGGCCACAGAACTGCCCTGGAGCTGCTCCTCCTGTCCCACCTGGCGGCGCAGGGTTTCATTCTCGCGGCGGAGACGATCGGTTTCGGTTGCCCGGTCGACAAGGTAGATCAGCCTCTCGGCCTCGAACGGCTTTTCGATGAAATCGATGGCCCCTTCCCTCACTGCCGCCACCGCGGTGTCGAGATTGCCGTGGCCGGAGATCATCAGGACCGGAAGGGTCGGATCGCGGCGCTTCACCTCCTGCAGCAGCTGCAGCCCGTCGAGCTTCGAGCCCTGCAGCCAAACATCGAGCAACACCATCGACGGTCGCCGCTCCTCGATCGCGTCGAGCGTCGTATCGCTATCGCCGGCCGCTCGGACACTGTAGCCCTCGTCTTCCAGCACCCCGCTGACAAGCTCGCGAATATCGGCTTCGTCGTCCACCACAAGAACTTCAAGCGCCATCAGGCAACCTCACCCTCTTCATCCGGATTTTCCTCAGTGGAACTCGACTTGTCGTTCGCGAGCGCGGCGAGCTTGGCTGCGTCGAAGGAGATGCGGACGTGCGTGCCCCCGCCCTGCCGGTCGAGGAAGGCGATTTCGCCCATGTGCTCCTCGACGATCTTCTTGACGATCGCTAGGCCGAGGCCCGTGCCGCGCACCCGCGTCGTCATGTACGGCTCAGTCAAGCGCTCGCGGTCCTCCGGAAGGCCAATGCCGGTGTCGAGAACGTCGATCACCAGCAGATTGTCCTCGTTGTGAAGCTTTAGCTCGACGCGGTCGCCTGCAAGGCTGTGCTCACCGCGATTACGCCTGCTTTCAATTGCTTCCACTCCGTTCTTAACGACGTTCGTCAAAGCTTGGGCGAGTTGGCGTCGATCGCACACCATTCGGAACTCGCCTTGCGGCGGCTCGAGCGAGAAAGTGATTGCCGGGTGCGCGACCTCGTGGAGGAAGAGCGCCTGCCGCGCGATCTCGTGGACATTCTCATCGCGAAACACGGGCTTCGGCATCCGCGCGAAGTTGGAGAATTCGTCGACCATGCGCCTGAGATCGCCGACCTGCCGCACGATCGTGCCGGTCAGGCGCTCGAATGTCTCCTTATCCGACGGGATTTCGCTTCCGAACCGGCGCTGCAGCCGCTCCGCAGCGAGCTGGATCGGGGTCAGGGGATTCTTGATCTCGTGCGCAATGCGGCGAGCGATGTCGGACCAGGCGGCGCGACGCTGGTCCGTGAGCTGGTCGGTGATGTCGTCGAAAGTGAGAACGGAGCCATCTTGATAGCGCACCCGCTTCACCGCGAGCGTCCGCTGAATCCCTCCCGAGGTCATGATGACGTTCGCTTCCGACTGCTGTCCGCGCATGAACTCCTCGAGCTCGGGCGATACCGACTGCAGCGACTTGCCCTCAATCTCTTCGCCTTTCTCGAGCAATGTCTCCGCGGACCGGTTGAGCAGGAGGATGCGCTGCTGCGCATCGACGGCGACAACTCCGGCGGTGACGCTCGAAAGCACCGCCTCGATAAATGCCCGGCGCATCTCGAGCTGCGAGTTGGCAGTTCGGAGCTCATTGGTCTGCTCTTCGAGACGGCCAGTCATTCGATTGAATGCCGCCGAGAGTGTCTGCACTTCGTCCTCGGTATTGCTGACCGGCACCCGCGCCGAGAAGTCTCCCTCCTCGATCCGTCCCGCGGCGTTGACCAACTCACCCACCGGACGAACCAAGCGGTCCGCCAGCTTGAGCGCTGTCAGGATCGAGAGTGCTACGATCAGCAATGCCCCCAG
>DASUCP010000168.1:0-4157 GCA_036275975.1 Sphingomicrobium sp. | reverse complement strand
AGCATTTTCCGGCGAAGTGGACCCCGGATCGCCGTAGAAAATGCGACCAAAGAACAAAGTCAGGCGACGACGTAGAGGTCCTCGCCGCGCCGCACCACCTCGTATTTGCGCAGCTTGAGCTTGCGGTCGCCCACGCATTCGCCGGTGGTGATCTCGTATTCGTAACCGTGCCAGGGGCAGACGAAGTGCAGGTCGTCGGAGAAGGTCTGGCCCTGATAGGTGCGGTCGGGCGCGATGACGTCGACGACGCGGTTGATCAGCAGGCCTTCGCAGGCCGGGCCGCCCTGGTGCAGGCATTGATTGCTGTAGGCGTAGTAGGCGCCGCCCGAGCGGAACACGCCGATCTCGTGGCGTCCGGCGGTGACGATGCGCCGATCACCATCGGAGAGGTCGGACGCCTTGGCGACGAACCATTCGGCCATGCTGCTTTTGCCCGTCAATCGTTTGGCGCCGGGCTGCGCCGGCGGCGCGATTGTTACAAAAGCGTGGCACAGCCGCAACCGGCAATGCCGATGATCAGCGATGCATGTGGGGAGAGGTGAAGCGGGCTTGTGTCCCGATTCCGAAGTTCGCAGGCATCTGCAGCGCGCTCTGAGCGAACTTCGGAATCGAAAGGACACTAGCAACTCAATGATGCTAGTGCCGCTGTTGAACCCGAAGTTCGCAAACGGACTCGCCGATAAATTGCGCGAACTTCGGGTTCGCGGCACTAGCAGGCTGCTGAAAAAGGCCTCCTGACAAAACGTAGCGAATATGATTCCGTGCGGTGAGAGGCACGGAGGGTTCGATGCGGGGCTCGGATGAGCGGAACGGGGAGCTTTTCTCGTACGTCGATATCGAGGAGCGGATACCCCCGACGCATCCGTTGCGGGCGATCCGCATGCTGGTGAACGAAGTGCTTGCAGCGCTCGATGGCGATTTTGCGAAGCTCTACGCCGATAGCGGCCGGCCGTCGATTGCTCCGGAACGGCTGCTGCGGGCGCTGCTTCTGCAGGCGTTCTACACGATCCGCTCCGAGCGGCAGCTGATGGAGCAGCTCGACTATAACCTGCTCTATCGCTGGTTCGTGGGGCTCGGGGTGGACGAGCCGGTATGGGTTCCAACGGTATTCACGAAGAACCGCGACCGACTTCTTGAGGCGGAGGTGGCGCGCAAGTTCCTGGTAGCGCTGCTCAATCACAAAAAGGTGCGCAAACTCCTCTCCGACGAGCATTTTTCGGTGGACGGAACGCAGATCCAGGCCTGGGCTTCGATGAAGAGTTTCCGCGCGAAGGATGGATCGAGCGAGCCTCCCGATCCGGGCCGCAACGGCGAGCAGGACTTCCGCGGCGAGAAGCGCAGCAATGCGACGCACGCCTCGACCACGGACCCCGAGGCCAAGCTGCACCGCAAAGGCGCCGGCAAGGAAGCCAAGCTCAGCTTCATGGGACATGCGCTGATGGAGAACCGTAGCGGGCTCGTGGTCGAGACCGCCGTGACGGAGGCGAACGGCATGGCCGAGCGCCAAGCCGCCGAAGAGATGATCGTCCGGTATTCGCCGGGCGCGCAACGCCTCACGCTCGGGGCCGACAAGGGCTACGACGCGCGCGCCTTTGTGGCCGATCTGCGGGACTTCAATGTGACGCCTCATATTGCGCAGAACCTGACCGGACGGCGCTCGGCGATTGATGGCCGCACTACCCGCCATCCCGGTTACGCCGTGAGCCAGCAAAAACGAAAGCGCATTGAGGAGCCATTCGGCTGGGGCAAGACGATCGGCGGCCTCGCCCGCCCGATGCTGCGCGGCGCCAGAAAACTCGGGTTCAAGTTCACACTGACGATGGCGGGTTACAATCTGATCCGAATACCGAAGCTCCTTGCAGCGACCGCCTGACCGCGGAGGCGACAGACCCTTAACCCAACCGCCCGCCTGAAGAACCCGAAAGATGCTCAAAACTCCAGCCAAAATCGATACAATCGTCCGCCAGCGCCATTTTCAGCAGCCTGCTAGGCCGCGAAGGTGCTCTTGAGCAGGGCGGGAATCTGGCTCGCCGGCTGCGGCTTGCCGATCAGGAAGCCTTGCACCTGGGTGCAGCCTTCCGCCTTCACGGCCTTGAGCTGATCGAGCGTTTCCACGCCCTCGGCGGTGGTCGGGATGCCGAGCGTGCTGCCCAGCCCGGCGACTGCGCGCACGATCGCCATCGACTCGGGCCGGCTCTCGAGATCGCGCACGAACGACTGGTCGATCTTGATCTTGTCGAACGGAAACTTGCGCAGGTAGCTCAGCGACGAGTAGCCGGTGCCGAAATCGTCCATCGAGATGTGCACGCCGAGATCCTTGAGCTGCCGCAGGGTCGCCAGAGTAGCCTCGGTGTCCTGCAGCATCACCGCCTCGGTGATCTCGAGCTCGAGCCGGTTCGCCGCGAGCCCCGACGCGCCCAGCGCCGCGATCACGTCGAGCACCAGCGCACGGTTCTTGAACTGCACGGGCGAGAGATTGACGGCGATCGTGAGATGCGACGGCCAGCGCGCCGCCTCGGCGCACGCCTGCTTGAGCACCCAGGCGCCGATCGAGGTGATGACCCCGATTTCCTCGGCGAGCGGGATGAAGTCGGCCGGCGACACCATCCCACGCACGGGATGCTTCCAGCGCAGCAGCGCCTCGAAGCCGTTGAGCTGGGCCGCCTGCAGGTCGACCAGCGGCTGGTAGTAGAGCTCGAATTCATCGCGCGCGAGCGCCGCCCGCAGGTCGAGATCGAGCAGGCGGCGGGCCTGCATCTCGGCGTCCATCGCCGCCTCGAAGAAGCGGTAGGTGCCGCGCCCCTCAGCCTTGGCGCGGTAGAGCGCGAGATCGGCGTTCTTGAGCGCTTCGTCCGGGCCGTCGCCGTCATTGGGCGCGAGCGCGATCCCGACGCTGGTGCCGATGACGACGGTGTGGCCGTCGACATCGAAGGGCGCCCCGATCGCGTCGATCAGGCTCTGCGCCAGCACCCTCGCGCCGACCGGCTGCGAGCCTTCGCGCTGAACGATCGCGAACTCGTCGCCGCCGAGCCGCGCCACCATGTCGCTCGTCTCGAGGCAGCCGGCGAGGCGTTCGGCCACCATCTTGAGCAGCGCGTCGCCGATTGGATGGCCGAGCGTGTCGTTGACGGCCTTGAAGTTGTCGAGGTCGAGGCAGAGCACCGCAAGCGGATGATCGCGCCGTGCGCGTGCGATGTCCTGCTTGAGGTTTTCCCGGAACAGCACCCGGTTGGGCAGCAGCGTCAGCGCGTCGTGCCGTGCCATGTGGTTCACCAGCGCCTCGGCGCGCACGCGCTCCTCGGTCTCCTGCTTGAGGTGCTCGAGTGCGCGGGCGACGGTGCCGAGCTCATCGGTGCGCTCGGTATGCGGTATAGGAGTTTCGTTCTTGCCGCGCGCCAGCGCGCGAATGGCCCGCGTGAGATCCCGCAGCGGCCGGATCAGCTGCAGCGCATTCGCGAGCAGGAGCCCGAGCAGGATCAGCCCGCCCACGCTGCCGCCGACGACCAGGTCCCGCGAGAGGTTCTGCGAGCCTGCCAGGATGGTGTCGATCGGCTGGACGACCTCGATCAGGCCGCGCACGTCGCCGACCTTCCAGTCCTTCTTGGGCGAATCGGCCGCCGCGTTGTGGCAGTTGACGCAGCTCTGCTCCATGCGGTCGGCGACGGCGACGCGCAGCACCTCGCGGCCGTCGAGCTGCTCGCGCCGTCCCCACAGCCCGTTGGGATGGGTGTTCAGCCGCTCCCACGCCTCGGTCTCGAATCCGTCGAGCACCCGGCCCTTGCGGGTCGGCCACGGATAGGGGCTCACCAGCCGGACGATGAGGCCGTTCTGCTTGAGCTGCTCGGCGACGTCGAGAATGAAGGTGGTGGGGACGGGGATCGCGGTGGTGCCGGCCTTGTAAGCCGGCGAGGCGACAGTGCCGGACTTCGTGGCGCGCGCCACCACATGGTCGGAGTAGAAGGCGCGCAGCGTCTGCAGCTGACGCGCGGTCTGCTCGCTGCGGGCGATGGCTTGATTGAGCGCCGTGTCGATGACCTCACGCGGCGCGTGGACAGCGATCGCGTAGACGAGGGTCGGGACCGCGAACAGGGTCGGAATGATCAGCCGCCAGATGAGCGAGTTGCCCCGCCGCGTTTCGGCGTGACCCTGCTCCGCGG
>DASUCP010000167.1:0-5164 GCA_036275975.1 Sphingomicrobium sp. | reverse complement strand
AACGGCGGCACCGTTTCGAGCCGTCCGGCGGCCGCTCCCCGCAAGGACGAGGCAATCAAGGTTGTCGGCCTCCGCCGGAAAATCGCCGAGAACATGGCCGAGGCGAACCGGCGCATTCAGCATTTCACTCTGGTCGAAGAGTTCGACGTCACCGCGCTCGAGGACACGCGCGCAATGATGAACCAGGATCGCGGCTCGAACCCGAAGCTGACTCTCCTGCCCTTCCTCATCACCGCGCTCACACGCGGCTTTGCCGAATGGCCGATGCTTAACGCCACGTTCGACGACGAGGGGATGATCATCACCCGGCATGCGTCGGTGCACATGGGCGTGGCCACCCAGACGCCGAATGGCCTCATGGTCGCGACGATCCGCGACGCTCAGTTCCGTTCGGTGTGGGAGCTGGCATCGGAAATCCTTCGCCTCTCGGAAGCTGCGCGCACCGGGAAGGCGTCGCGTGAGGAGCTGAGCGGTGCGACCTTCACCATTTCGAGCCTCGGCCCGATGGGAGGGATTACGTCGACGCCGGTGGTCAATCCGCCTCAGGTGGCCATCGTCGCGGTCAACAAGATCGAGGACAAGCTCGTCCCACTCGATGGCGAAATCGCGATTCGGAAGCGCATGAACCTGTCGCTCAGCTGCGACCACCGCGTCGTGGACGGCTGGGACGCAGCGAGCTTTATGCAGGCGCTGAAGGGCCTGATCGAAAACCCGCTCAGGCTGCTGTCCGCTTAGCGCCCCCCTATTTGTCTGGCGCCGCCGGTGCCGTTGCCGAATAGGTCCAGCTGGAGACCTTCCAGCCGCTCGCGCCATGCTTCATGACGAAGGTCATATTGCTGGGCTCGGCCATCTTGGTTCCCTTCTGGACGAACCGGTAGGTCGTCGGAAGCACCACATATGCAGTCGTGCCGTCGCTCGTCGCTTGGAGCGGCTTACCGTAATCCACCCGTCCGCCGCTGACGCCCTTGGCCGCGGCGTCCTTGGCATAAGCATCGAGCCAACGTTGCGGAGACCCGGCACCGCTCCAACTATGTGGCGCGAATTCGTCAACGATAAGCGTGTCGTCTTCCTGCGCCGCAGTCCAGGCCTTTACGTCGCCCGTATTGAACTTGTCGATGATGCTGGTGATGAACTTGGCCGCATCGTCGGCCGGGTTGGCGGCCGGAGCTGGCGGTGGCATTTGCGCGTGCGCTGCAACCGACCAGGTCGAGAGCGCAGCAGCGATGGCGATGGATTTCAGCATGGTCGGATCCCCTCTGCCGGCGATGCGACGCGAACAGGAGGCACACGGGCCGACGCGCGCGCGACGCGGGCCAGTGCGTCCGGCCTGCTACCGAGTCAAGTTAGACTTATATGCGGGCGCTGCGGTTCTTCTTCAGAATCGCGATCAGGATCAACGCGAACGCCGCCAGCCTGAGCAGATAGATCGAACCCCGCTCCTCCGTCGGAATGCTGGCCAGCGCCAGGATGGACTGGCCGATGCCCAGCAGGATGAAGGCGAGCGCGAAGGCGAGGAACAGCCCATCCCGCGTGCGCCGCCAGAATCGCAGGAAGAACAAGGCACAGACGAAGAAGCCGACGGCGACCGCGCCCGAGAGGAAGTCGTACAGAGTCATGAAATCACGCATCTTCGACTTCCCAGATGAAACCCCAGATCAGGGCGACGACCGCGGCCAGTGCAAGAAGCAGGCGGACAAGCCTGAGGTCGAGGTCTTCGGGCCAGACGACGAGATCGAGCACCAGGGCGAGATTATTCGCCGCAAGGAACCCAAAGCAGATGCTGCTCCACAGCAGCAATCTAGTGCCGTTCCGGCGATAGCTGCGGCCGAGCAGCCACGCGCAGGTCGTGCTGGTGAGGAAACACAGCACATAGACGATCGCCGGGAAAAGCTCAGCCATCCTCGTTCCTTCTGAGCTTGAATGCGTCTGCGAAAGCCGTAGCGCTGCTGGTTTGCGCCGAGACGATCGCACGCCGTACCTTGTTCGCTCGGGTGCGATAGAGCTGTTCAACTCGTTCGACGCAATCGGCGACGTCCTGATTGACGGGCAGGTATCGTCCACCGCCGCTCTCGATCGAAATCAGCCCGGCAGCAACGAGCGCGTCGAGCGCCTTACTGACGACAAGCTCACTCGCGCGGAGGGCGGCAACAAGTTCCTCGCGCGTCCAGACTCTGCGCTCGCTCTTCAGCGTCAGCAGCAGTTCCAGCGCCCAGACGGACGGGAAGCTCGCCGCCACGAAACGCAGGACATCTTCGTCGGAGCGGCTCACGCGCTCCGGTTCGTCACCACTTTATGCATGTGCCCGCCCTAGCGATGCGATGGCGGTGATTTCAACCCTTAGCTCAGCTCTTCTTGCCGAGTTCGTGCCAGCTCTTCTCGTGGACTTCGACGCCGTACTTGTCGGCGGCTTTCTTGATCCGCTTCCACGCTTCGTCGCGGTCTTCGTCGGAGACACCTTCGACCTGGTCGAAGCGGGCGATCGCGTTGCGGACGTGGCTGGCGTTGTTGAGAGGCTCCTTGCGCTCCTTCGGAAACGCGAACTGATCTTCGTCAAGCTTGTCGCGATGCTTTTCGCTGAGTTCGGACATGACTGCTCCTTTCGAGTGTCAAACGCCTGAACAGCCATTGCGTGACATCAATTTTGAGCCCCGGCCGGCGAGGGGAGGACAACAGCCGGGGCTCAGGATCGGCGCGGAAGGCGCAAGGGAGCGAGCGGCTCCGCGCCGGGCAATCAGGCGGCGAGGCGAACCGTCTCGCCGAGCGCCTGCTTGATCGAAGTGTCGCGCTGCTCGGCACTGACGGCGAGCCCGTCCGCGGCGACGAACTCGGGCTGGATGCCGATGAAGTCGAACACGCCGGTCAAATAGGTCTTCAAGTGCTCGAGCGCGCCTGCTGGCGAGCCATGATCGTAGAAGCCGCCACGCGCCAGGGCGATAATGACGCGCTTGCCTTTGGCCAGGCCTTCGGGACCGTTCTCGGTATAGCGAAAGGTCTTACCGGCGATCAGGATGCGGTCGAGCCAGGCTTTGAGCTGCGTCGGTAGCGTGAAATTGTACATCGGCGCGCCGATCACGACCGTGTCGGCGGCGAGGAACTCATCGAGCGTCGAAGAGTCGGCGAACGCTTCGAGCGTGAGATGCGGCAGCGGCTCGCTGACGAGGTCGCGGGTGACCACCTCGGCGCCGGGATCGATCGCGCGCAGCTGGTCGACGATCGAGCGCGAAATCGCCCGGCTGGCGCTGTTCTCGCCGTTGATGCTGCTGTCGATATGCAGGATGGTCACTATTGCCTCCTTGGTATTGCTTTGTAACTGAGGCACACTAAATAACCATCAGAGAATCGCCCGCAAGAACGCACTTTTTTGTGGTGAACGAACAAATTTGTGCGGTGGGAACAGAGAGGTAACCGGATGAAAGACCCGAGCAGCCCCCCATGCCGCATCATCAGCACTTTGCTGTCGCGGATCGGCGACAAGTGGACGGTGTTGGTGGTCCAGACACTCGGCTCGGGTTCCAAGCGGTTCAACGAGCTGCGCCGCGAGATTCCGAGCGTGTCGCAGCGCATGCTCACGCTGACGCTCCGCAATCTCGAACGCGACGGGCTTGTCAGCCGCACCGTGACGCCCTCCATTCCGCCGCGCGTCGATTATGAGCTCACCGACCTTGGCCAATCGCTTCAGGGACCGATCTGCGGCCTCGCCACTTGGGCATGCGACAATGTGGAAAAGATCCACGCGGCGCAGGCGCGCTTCGACGCGGAGGCGGATAAGGCCGTCGCAGCTTAGGATTTCCGCAACGGCTGCAAGTCGCTAGGGCGGGCCGATGCTCAAGCCCGTGACCACCGACATTGACGCGTTGAAGATCCTCGACGAGCGGCTGCGGTGGCTCTCGGCCTGGACCATCCACCACGCCAATCATATCCGCGAGAATGCCGACGGGCTAAAGGTCGGCGGGCATCAGGCGAGCTGCGCTTCGATGACCGCGATCATGGCCGCGCTCTACTTTCATGCGCTCGGGCCGAACGATCGCGTCGCAGTGAAGCCGCACGCCGGGCCGGTGCTGCACGCGATCCATTATCTGCTCGGAAGCCAGAGTCGCGAAGCGCTGGAGAATTTTCGCGGGTTCGGCGGCGCACAAAGCTATCCGAGCCGCACCAAGGACAAGATTCCGGTCGATTTCTCAACCGGATCCGTCGGCCTCGGCGTGGCGATCACGCTCTTCGCAAGTCTCGTGCAGGACTACCTCACCGCACACGGGCGGATGGAGGGGTCCGAGCGCGGCCGCTTCGTCGCGCTCATCGGCGATGCCGAGCTTGACGAAGGCAATATCTACGAAGCGATCATCGAAGGCGCAAAGCACGACGTTCGCAACCTGTGGTGGATCGTCGACTACAACCGCCAGAGCCTCGACGCAACGAGCGCCGACCGCATGTTCGAGCGGTTCGACGAAATTTTCCGCAGCTGCGGCTGGCGCGTCGTCGAGCTTCGCTACGGCAAGAAGCTACAGGCTGCGCTTGACGCCAACCTGAAGGTGAAAAGCTGGTTCGAGGGCATTTCGAACGCCGAGCTGTCGGCGCTGCACTATAAAGGCGGCGCCTCCTGGCGGAAGCGAATTGAGGTCGAGCTGGGCAAGAGCGCTGCGTCATTCCTCAAGGCGCATAACGATGACGCCTTGGCGTCGCTGTTCACAGATCTCGGCGGGCACTGCATGGAGACGCTGGTCGACGCGTTCGACGCGGCACAGGACGACATCCCGACACTCTTCATCGCGTGGACGATCAAGGGCTTCGGCCTGCCCTTCGCCGGTCACAAGGACAATCACGCCGGCCTGATGAACCCGACGCAGATGACGGACCTGCGCGAGCAGACGGGCGTTCGCGAGGGCCACGAGTGGGAGCCGCTCGAAAGCGTCGGCGACAATGTGCGGCCCGGAGTCGAGGCGCTGCTTGAGCGTACCCGTATCGCGCGCGAGAAAGGGTCACGCGCGTTCGGTCAGGTCAGCGTGCCGGCAATTCCCGCGCCAGTGGGCGATGAGCAATCGACCCAGGCTGCGTTTGGCCGGATCCTCCTCGATCTGTCGAAAGCCGGCGGCGAGCACGCGGATCGGATTGTTACCACCTCGCCCGACGTGACTGTCTCGACCAACCTCGGCGCCTGGGTGAATCA
>DASUCP010000166.1:0-4199 GCA_036275975.1 Sphingomicrobium sp. | reverse complement strand
AACTGCCCACGCGGCGCGCGCGATGGGCTGGCTGAAAGGGTTCGTCCACCCTTCGGACCAGGCGAGCACTTGGACGGACTGGAGTGCACCGGCGATCATTTTCCTTCGCCTGCCGCCCGACCCCACGTCCGCAACCGCCATTCGCGCGCAAGACCCTGACTGGTACCGCCGATCCCCTCCCGCGCGTGCTGCGCGAGCCAGGCGTCGCGTTCCACCCCTTCGCAAGGAGACCCCTTGACCGAACATACTGCTGAGACCGCCGGCGGCGTCGCCCGGGCCCCCGTCGATGTCGAAGAGCTCCACGCCCTGGTGCTAAAGTCGCTCGACGACGATCAGGCCCAGGAAGTCGTTTCCATCCCCCTTGCAGGGAAATCCAACATCGCGGATCATATCGTCGTTGCCTCTGGGCGATCGACGCGGCAGGTCGCCTCGATGGCCGTTAAGCTTGCCGACAAGATCAAGGCGCGATTTGGGAAGAACGTTCGGATCGAAGGGCTTCCAGCCGCGGACTGGGTGCTGATCGACGCCGACGACGTCATCGTCCACATTTTCCGTCCCGAAGTGAGAAATTTTTACAATTTGGAACGAATGTGGGCATTTGGGGATGAATCCAGTGTGAGCGCTGCTCGCGGGTGAGGGCTATGCGATTTTTTGCGATTCTGTTGTCGCTCCTGGCGTTTGTGGCTGCACCGGCGGGTGCGGCTTCGTCGCCCGCGCTTTCGAGCCTGGAGCAGCAGCTGAACGCACTCGTCGCGGACAAGTCGGCCGACGTCGGCATCGCCGCGCTCGACCTCAACACCGGCGAAACGGTCAGCATCAAGGGCGACACGCCCTTCCCGATGGCCAGCACCGTCAAGGTCGCGATCGCCGCGCTCTACCTGTGGCAGGTCGATCACGGCCAGAAAACGCTCGACGACACCATCAGCGGAGTTCCGGTGCGCACGCTCATGTCGCGCATGATCATTCGCAGCGACAATCATGCGGCCGACACGCTCCTGGCGGATGTCGGCGGACCACGCGCTCTGCATCAATGGCTGCATCAGAACGGGCTGACCGGTCTCAGCGTCGATCGCACGATCGCCGAGTTGCTGAGGGACAGGCGCGACTTGTGGGATCGCCGGGATTCCAGCACGCCCGTCGGCATGGTCCAGCTCCTGAAGCGCATTTACAAGTCCGAGCTGATCCGTCCGGAAAGCCGCAACTATCTCTTGGACCTGATGGCGCGGTGCGAGACTGGCAAGAACCGCATGAAGGGGCTGCTTCCGGGCGTTCCCATTGAACATAAGACCGGGACGCTCAACGGCCTCGCGGACGATGTCGGCTTCATCACCATGCCTGACGGCCACCGTGTTGCCGTCGCGATCTTTACCCGCGGCGGAAGCAATCGTCCGGCGACGATCGCCCAGGCCGCGCGCACGATCTACGACGGGTTCAAGGCGGTCTTCAGCTGGCCCTTCCGGCCGGCGCTCACCGCTCAGTAGGTGCTCCTGCACATCGTTGCGCGCGGAAAGATCGGCCGCTCCCCGGAAGCCGAACTGGTCCAGCGCTATCTGAAACGGATCACTTGGCCGACGAGGCTCACTGAGCTGCCGGACCGCGGTGGCAAAGTGCCTGAACCCGCGGGAGCGGCGGTGACGATCGTTCTCGATGAGCTAGGGAAGGCGCTAAGCTCGGTTGAACTGGCGAAGCGGCTGGAAAGCTGGCGCGATGGTGGGAAGCGCGAAGCGATGTTCCTGATCGGGGCCGCCGACGGACATGATGAGGAGATGCGCTCGAGCGCCGACCTGCTGCTGTCCTTCGGTCCGGCGACCTGGCCCCATCTGCTGGTGCGCGCGATGCTGGCCGAGCAGTTGTTCCGGGCGACCTCGATCCTCGCCAACCATCCGTATCACCGCGAAGGCTAGACCAATGAAAGGGACGGCCATCGCGCTCTTGCTTGTCCCGTTGCTGGCGGCGAGCGCGCCGGCCCAGCCGCAAGCGGAACCGCTCGACAATCGGCTGAGGCAGGCACGG
Organism: Sphingomicrobium sp.; assembly: GCA_036275975.1. Classification (GTDB taxonomy): domain Bacteria; phylum Pseudomonadota; class Alphaproteobacteria; order Sphingomonadales; family Sphingomonadaceae; genus Sphingomicrobium. Next base: position 2,186 of record DASUCP010000166.1, on the reverse strand, counting down.
GCGGAGCAAGCCGCTGCCGAAGCTGAAGCAGCGAAACTCCAGCAGACAGCTGCGCGCGCCAAAGGAGAGGCGGAGCGCCTGCACGCCGGGGAAGCCGCTGCAGCGCAGGCGATCGAGGCGGCCGAAGCTCGGATCACTGCCGCCGACATGCAGTACCGGCTCGCGTCGGCTTACGTCGCGGCGCACCGGCAACGTCTCGCCGAAGAGCAGCAACCGATGGCGTCGCTTCTCGCCGGGCTCGCCACCATGGCGCGGCGGCCACCACTCCTCGCCCTTTCGGGAGCGGGCGACACTGACGAGCTGGTGAAGGTGCGAATCCTCGTCGAGTCCACCTTGCCGGTCATCCGCAGGCGCACGGCGGCCGTCGCTTCCGAGCTTTTACGGGGCGAGCAGCTGCAGCAGGCCGCGCTGTCCGCGCGAATGGAGATGGTGCGCAGCCGACAGGAACTTGGTGCGCGCCGCCAACAGTTCGCCGCTCGCGAGCAACGATCGATGCGTCAGGCGCTTGCAGTCGGGGGCCAGGCGCTCAGCGCAAGCGACGTCGCGATCGCCGCCGGTGAAAATATCGAGGACCTTCGCCGCGAACAGTCGAACAGCCGCTCGTCTTATGCGCTTGCGGAACAGCTTGCGGACGAGGACGCCGCACCGGCGAGGCCCTTCGCATCGCAGCAGCCGCAGCCTCGATTGGCTTTTCGTTACGAGCTGCCGGCGGAGGCTGGGGTGACGGAAGGGCTCGCCGCAGTGAACGACAGCGGCGTTCGTTCCCGCGGACTGACCCTGTCCACATCACGTGGAAGCCCCGTCTCGGCGCCGGCTGATGGCACGGTGCGCTTTTCGGGCCCGTTCCGCGACTATGACGGAGTCCTGATCATCGATCATGGCGGCGGGTGGATGAGCCTGATCGTCAATGTCTCCTCGCCGCTTCACCCCGGGGACGAGGTGCGTATGGGAGATCAGATCGGCCGCGCCTTGGGACCGCTGCAGGTCGAATTGTCCCATAATGGGCGTCGAATCTCGCCTGCTCTCATCGCAGGTTCATCTCAAACTCTGTCAAAGGGGATGAAAGGCAGCTAAATGCGCCACTTGCGCCCACCAGCCGCGACACAGGAACGCGACCGATGAAGATGATCCACAAATTCCTTCCGCCGATAGCGCTCGTCGGAGCGCTCGCCCTGGTCCCTGTGACCGCCAGCTCCTTTGCTGCCGCGGACACGACCAACTACCAGGAGCTCGAGAAATTCATGTCCGTGTATGAGCGGGTGAAGGCTAATTATGTCGAGCCCGTCGACGACCACACTCTGATCAAGGGTGCGATCGACGGCATGCTTGCCGCGCTCGACCCGCATTCGAGCTACGTCGACGGCGCGGATTTCGACCAGCTGAAGACCACCACCGACGGCAATTACGGCGGCCTCGGCCTCACCGTTTCGCTCGAGGACGGGGTGGTGAAGGTCATTGCTCCGACCGAGGACACGCCGGCGTGGAAGGCGGGCATCAAGTCAGGCGACTACATCACGCACATCAACGGTGAGTTCCTGAACGACGTGACGCTCGATGAGGCCGTCGAAAAGATGAAGGGCGATCCGGGAACGCAGGTCAAACTGACAATCGTCCGTCCGGGCCGGGACAAGCCGTTCGACGTGACGCTCACTCGCCAACGGATCGAGCTTCGCCCGGTGAAGTGGGAGATCAAGGACGGCATCGGCTACATCAACATCGACACTTTCTCGGGCAACGTCGCCGAACAGACGAAGTCGGCGCTGCTGTCGATCGACAAGGCGACCGGCGGGCACCCGCTCGGCTATATCGTCGACTTGCGCTCGAACCCGGGCGGCCTGCTCGATCAGGCCGTCGACGTCGCCGACGACTTCCTCGACAGCGGCGAGATCGTTTCGCAGCGCGGTCGCACCAAGGACGATATCGAGCGTTATTACGCGCGGCCTGGCGACATGGCGCACGGCCTTCCGGTGATCGTGCTAACCGATGCCGGCACGGCGTCCGCGTCCGAGATCGTCGCCGGGGCCCTGCAGGACCACCGCCGCGCTCTGATCATGGGCGAGACGAGCTTCGGTAAGGGCTCGGTCCAGACCGTCGTCCAGACCGGCCCCGACGCGGCGCTGCGGCTGACGACCGCGCGGTATTACACGCCGTCGGGCCGTTCCGTTCAGGCCGGTGGAATCACGCCG
>DASUCP010000165.1:0-5749 GCA_036275975.1 Sphingomicrobium sp. | reverse complement strand
TCGAGAGCTGGGCTTCACGCAGGTGTCTGTCAGCAATGAAGTCGCGCCGCTGATCAAGCTGATCGGACGCGGCGACACGACTGTGGTCGACGCCTATCTTTCTCCGGTGCTGCGCCGTTACGTCGAGCGGGTCGCAGCGGGTTTGCCGGAAGAGACGGACCTCCATTTCATGCAGTCCAACGGCGGCCTTGCCGAAGCTTATGCTTTCCGCGGCAAGGACGCGATCCTGTCAGGCCCTGCGGGCGGTGTGGTGGGGATGGTCGCTGCGAGCGCGCCCCACGAGGCCGGGCACCTTATCGGGTTCGATATGGGCGGCACTTCGACCGACGTGTCGCATTACGCCGGCCGCTTTGAGCTAGCCGACGAGAGCGTCGTCGCTGGCGTTCGCATCCGCGCCCCGATGATGCAGATCCATACGGTCGCGGCGGGTGGGGGCTCAATCTGTCGGTTCGATGGAATGCGCTTCCGCGTTGGCCCCGAGTCCGCTGGAGCGACTCCGGGACCGGCTTGCTATCGAAATGGTGGGCCGCTCACAGTCACGGACTGCAACCTCTATCTTGGGCGCATCGACCCGGATCAATTTCCGAAGGTCTTCGGGCCCAAAGGCGACCAGCCGCTTGACGCGGAGGCTTCGCGCGCTCGCTTGCAGGAAGTAGCGGACTCGGTGGGCGGGAAGAGTCTCGAGGAGATTGCCGAAGGGTTCCTCGAGATCGCTGTCGACAATATGGCCGCGGCGATCCGCAAGATCTCGATCGCGCGAGGTCATGACGTCACGCGCTACACGCTCGCCTGCTTCGGCGGAGCGGGCGGGCAGCATGCCTGCGCCGTTGCCGACGCCCTTGGCATAGAGCGCATCCTCATTCACCCGCTCGCGGGCGTGCTTTCGGCCTATGGCATCGGCATCGCCGACGTGAAGGCGATCCGCGAAACGAGCTGGCTGAGACCGCTCGGAGAGGATTTTTTCCAGGCGCTCGCCGGTCTGGAGCAGCGCGCTCGTGACGCGCTCCTAGGCCAGGGATTGCATGGTGAGCGGATCGAGCTCGTGCGCCGGGCGCGACTACGCACGGCCGGCAGCGACACGACTCTCGATATCCCGATTGCCTCAGCAGATCGGATGCGCACCGATTTCGCCGAGCTCCACAAGCGGCGCTTCGGCTATGTCGACGAAGGCGCCGAAGTGATCGTCGATGCGCTCGTCGTCGAAGCGATCGGGCGTACGGAGATGCCGCAAATTGCAGATCAGTCCTCTGCTACGGGCGATCTCGTCGACGGCCCTGCACTCATCTTCGACGCGACTTCCACGATTGTCGTCGAGTCCGGTTGGCGCGGGGAGCGGGCGAGCGAGGGCTCCCTGGTGCTCACCCGTGTCGCGCCGCTCGAACGGGCCAAGGCGATCGGCACTGACGTGGACCCGGTCCGGCTCGAGATCTTCAACAACCTGTTCATGGCGATCGCGGAGGAGATGGGAGTTGCGCTGCAGTCGACCGCGACCAGCGTCAACATCAAGGAGCGGCTCGACTTCTCCTGCGCAATTTTCGACGCGGAGGGCGCGCTCATCGCGAATGCGCCGCACATTCCGGTGCACCTCGGCTCGATGGGCGAAAGCATCCGCCGCATCATCGACACACGGGGGGAACGGAGGGACGGGCGCGGAATCCGCCGCGGCGACGCTTATGTTCTGAACGATCCCTATCGTGGCGGGACGCATCTCCCCGACATCACCGTCATCGTGCCGGTCTTCTATGCCGAAGAGGCAGAGCCGTCGGCGTTCGTCGCGGCGCGAGGACATCATGCGGACATCGGCGGAATTGCGCCCGGATCGATGCCGCCCGACAGCCGCTCGATCGAAGACGAGGGCGTCCTCATCGACAATGAGCTGCTGGTCGACGAGGGACATTTCCGCGAGGCCGAGACGCGCTCACTTCTCGCCTCGGGCGAATGGCCGGCACGCAATCCCGACCGCAACATCTCCGACCTGAAAGCCCAACTCGCGGCCTGCGTACGCGGCGCAGAAGTGCTTGCGCAAACCGCCCGAGACTACGGGTCCGACGTCGTGGCGTCCTACATGGGACACGTGCTCGCCAACGCAGAGGAATCGGTGCGGCGGCTGCTGGATCGCCTCGATGATGGCGAGTTCGACTACGAAATGGACAACGGCGCACACGTTCAAGTGAACATCCGGATCGACAAGGCGGCACGCTCCGCCATATTCGATTTCACTGGCACGAGCGATCAGCTGCCCGACAATTTCAACGCACCATTCTCCATTGTCCGCGCGGCGTCGCTCTACGTGGTGCGTACGCTGATCGACGATGCGATTCCGATGAACGACGGCTGCTTGCGGCCCATCATGCTCGTCGTGCCCGAAGGCTCGATGCTCAATCCCAAATATCCGGCCGCGGTGGTCGCGGGGAATGTCGAGACGAGCCAGGTCGTGACCGATGCGCTGTTCGCCGCCACCGGGCGCCTTGCGCCGAGCCAGGGGACGATGAACAACTTCACCTTTGGCAACGACCGGCACCAATATTACGAGACGATCGCGGGCGGCTCCGGCGCGGGTCCGGACCATGACGGCACCAGCGCCGTTCAGACGCACATGACCAACAGCCGCCTGACCGATCCAGAGATCCTCGAGACTCGGCTGCCGGTCAGGCTTGATCAGTTCGCGATCCGCCGAGGCTCCGGCGGGCAGGGCGCGCACAAAGGTGGTGATGGCGTGGTGCGTGCCGTCACATTCCTCGAGCCGATGCGCGCCAACATCCTCGCCAACCGCCGGCGCGTGCCTCCGCGTGGAATCTTGGGAGGCGCAGACGCCGCGCCCGGCCGCAACTGGGTCGAGCGTACTGACGGCACGGTACAGATGCTAACCGCGACGGCGTCGGCCGACGTTCAGCCGGGCGACCGCTTCGTCATCGAGACTCCGGGCGGCGGCGGATTCGGAGGGAGAGGCGAGTGACGAATTACTGGCCACTCCTCGGGATCGCGCTCGTCGTCCTTGGCTTTGCGCTGCGCTTCAATCCGCTGCTGGTCGTGGCGGTCGCAGCGATCGTTACCGGCCTCCTGGGCCACATGCCATTCCTCAAGGTGCTCGGCGTGCTCGGCCACGGTTTCAATGAGAACCGCATCGTGACGCTCATCTACATCGTGCTTCCGGTGATCGGCCTGCTCGAGCGCTATGGCCTTCAGCAGCAGGCTCGATCGCTCATCAGCAGAATGCGCGGCGCGACGGTGGGGCGGGTGCTTATCCTCTATCTCGCGTTCCGCCAGATCTTCGCCGCGCTCGGCCTGACATCAGTCGCCGGGCAGGCGCAGACCGTGCGGCCGCTCGTTGCCCCGATGGCGCTTGCCGCGGCGGAGAAAGAGCATGGAGCGCTCGACGAGGATACCGCCGAGCACGTAAAGGCGATGTCCGCCGCGACCGACAATGTCGGCCTGTTCTATGGCGAGGACATCTTCATCGCCATTTCTTCGATCTTGCTCATCCAGGGCGCGCTCAAGGCATTCGGGATCGAGCTCACCCCGTTCGAACTCTCTGTGTGGGCGATTCCAAGCGCGATCTGCGCGTTCCTGATCCAGTCGACGCGGCTGCTACTGCTCGACCGCCAGCTCAAGAGACGCAGCCAATGATCACCATGCAATTGCTTTATGTCCTGGCCGGCGCGATCTTCGCGAGCTTCGGGGTTGCCAGCATCCGCAATTCGGAAAACCCGAAACGATGGGCCAATGCAGCGTTTTGGTCGCTGCTCGCTGCCAGCTTCTGGTTCGGTGATCTGCTGGGCGACATTGGCAATGGCGCGCTCGTCCTCGCGCTAGTTGGCTTGGCGGGCCTTCATTTGCTTGGACGCGACGCAAAGGAGTCGACCACCGTCGAAGAACGCCAGCGCTTTTCGGAGCGCTACGGCAGCAAGCTCTTCCTGCCCGCGCTGATCATTCCGTTCACGGCATTCCTCGGGACATTGCTGTTCAACTACACGCCGTTGAAGGACAGCGGCCTCATCGAACCTAAATCGGTCACCCTCGTGCTCTTGGGGGTCGGCGTAATCATCGCACTCGTCGTGTGTTACCTTTGGTTGCGGCCCCCCGCGATGTCCGCAGTCGATGAGGGCGGCAGACTCGCGAATGCGATTGGTTGGGCGATCGTTCTTCCGCAAATGTTGGCCGCGCTTGGTGCGGTGTTCGCCGCCGCCGGCATCGGTGACACGATCGGTCACGTTGCGGGCGCGATCATCCCGCAAGGCAGCATTTTCTTCGCCGTTCTGCTCTACGCGCTCGGAATGGTCGCCTTCACGATGATCATGGGCAATGCGTTCGCGGCATTCCCGGTAATGACCGCCGCGATCGGATTCCCGATCCTGATTCAGCAGGACGGGGGCAGGGCTGCGGTCATCGGCGCCGTTGGAATGCTCGCCGGCTATTGCGGGACTTTGATGACGCCCATGGCGGCCAACTTCAACATCGTGCCCGCCGCGCTGCTCGAGCTCAAGAATCAGTATGGCGTCGTCAAGGTGCAGGTCGCGACCGCCATCCCATTGCTCATCTGCAACATCCTCATCCTTTACATCGCTGGGTTCCGCCTGTGACCGAACTCGACGCGAATATCGCTTCAAGCATGGCGCGGATCGCACTCGGCCATGTCACCAAGGAATATCCCCACAAGCTCGACCATGTGCTTGGCAGCGACGCGGATGCGCTGACTCCGCGCGCGCTTCATCCGATCTTCTTCGGAAGCTTCGACTGGCACAGTTGCGTCCATGCCTGGTGGACCTTGCTGACGCTGAGACGGCTGTTTCCCGACATTCCCGAAGCGCACGAGATCAAACGCCTCGCCGACGAGAGCTTCACGCCCGAAAAGGTTGCAGCCGAGCTCGCCTATCTCGACCGTCCGACGAGCCGCGGCTTCGAGCGGCCATACGGCTGGGGCTGGCTGCTTTATCTCCATCTCGAAGCGATCCGGCACGAAAACTTCTGGGCAAAGGAGCTGGAGCCGCTAGCCCGCGCTTTCGCCAAACGCCTCGGCGCTTATCTCGAGATCATGACCTATCCGATTCGCGTTGGTACGCACTTCAACACGGCCTTCGCGATGATCCTCTCGCTCGAATGGGCCGAGGCGTTCGATGATGAACTCGCGGTCGTCATCCGCGGGCGGTCGCGGCACTGGTTCGGAAGCGACGCCGGTTGCCAGGCGTGGGAGCCAGGCGGAGACGAATTCCTGTCGCCGGCGCTGATCGAGGCGCTGTGCATGGCGCGTACGAACCCCGCGCTCTTTCAAATTTGGTTCGATCAGTACTTGCCCCGGATTGGCGAACGACAGCCCGCGACTCTCTTCACCCCCGCGACGGTCAGCGACCGCACTGACGGCAAAATCGCGCACCTCGACGGGCTCAACCTTAGCCGCGCCTGGTGCTGGCGGTCGCTTGCGCCGCTACTCCCGCCCGAGGAGCGTACGATCGCGAAAGGCACCGCGGACGAGCATCTCGCGGCGGCGATGCCGCACCTGTCAGGCGATTACATGGGCGAGCACTGGCTCTCGAGCTTCGCGCTGCTTGCGCTGCTGACATAGGTCACGTCGCACACGGGCGCATTCGCGATCAACGGGTCGCCACCAAGTGACTGGTAAAGGTCTACCCGATTGTGACCCGCGGTGAGCTTCGTCTGCACCAGCTCGGTCTGGGCGGTGTAGTAGGCACGCTGGGCGACAAGCACATTGAGGAACGGATCGACGCCCTCGCGATAGCGTGCTTCGGTCAAC
>DASUCP010000164.1:0-2075 GCA_036275975.1 Sphingomicrobium sp. | reverse complement strand
GGCCGCCGCTCCACCCAGATCACAAAAATTGCGACTACCAGGAGGATCAGCACGCCGAGCGCGACGAAGCTCGCGACGCGGCCCCAGCGCGAGCCGCGCACGATTATGGTCTCGCGGGTGTCGTCTGTCCGCGCCTGGTCCATTGGCTTTTACTAACCCTCGCGTCCCGCGACCGTTCCAGATGCGGCATGACCGCTTCACAAGGCGCACCGAACTGTGTTCTAGAGGTCGCGCTCGGACCAGTCGCAACGAAGGAGCGGCATGCACGGGCGCGTCTCATCCCTTCCCAGCCATGATTCCAGCGGTCATCGCGCACGGCTCCGGCAGAGATTGTTCGAGGGCGGCGAGAAGTCGCTGCTCGATCACGAACTGGTCGAATATCTGCTCGCGCTTGCCATTCCCCGACGCGACACCAAGGCTCAGGCAAAGCATCTGATCGCCACCTTCGGCGGAATTGGGCCTCTGCTTTCGGCCAGCGCCGACACGCTGAGACGCGAGGGCCTCAGCGACTCCGTCATTGGCGCTCTCAAGATCGCCGAAGCGACAGCGCTAAGACTGCTTGAATCGCGGACCGAGGGAGCGCCGATCTTGTCCAGCTGGGATGCGCTCGGCGATTACCTCCACGCGGCCATGGCGCATCGGCGTACGGAGGAAGTGCGGATTCTCTTCCTCAATGCCAAAAACATGCTCATCGCCAACGAGGCGCTTTGGCAAGGCTCGGTCGACGAGGCCTCGGTGCACGTCCGCGAGGTGATCGCCCGAGCCATCGCTCTGGGAGCAACGGCGCTGATCATTGTCCACAACCACCCGAGCGGCGATCCTAGCCCGTCACAGCAGGACATCCGCCTGACGCGCGACCTCGTCGAGGCCGGCCGGCACATGAAGGTGACGGTTCACGACCACGTCGTCGTCGGCGCATCGGGCCGCACCAGCATGCGCGCCATGGGCCTGATCTAGCCGAGCTATCGAGTTCTCAGAGAGCGTGCTTCGCTTCGAGCGACGCCAGCAATTCCTGGATATTCGAGGAGCCGACGCCGCATCGCCGCATCAGCAGGATCGCTTCAGCGGCAGACAAACCGGTGTGGTGGACCTGCTCCGAGCGCGCATAGGAGACGGATCCGGACGTCCATTGCGGCGCGCCGGGGATGAACACCGGCCACCAGTCGCCGGCGGGCTTTTCGAGGACGAAGCCGAGGCACCAGCCAGCATCCGTAGGCACGAGCACGACATCGATGTCCGAGCTTTTTTTGGAGTCGAAGCTCTGAACGAACCCACGCGCCATGCGCCATTGCGGAAGAATCGCGAGAATGCTGGCCTCGAGCCTGGAATAGGTCGCCTGCCCCAGCCGCGTTCGCGCCAGCAGCCCGGCAAGGAACGAAATCGCGACCATGGCGGCGATTGCCACAACCGTTCCAAGCGCAATGCCGCCGACGGTCCTCACCCCGATCGCGTTCACCAGCGGCTGCGACAAGCGTTCGGCAATCTTCAGGCCCTTGCTCAGCAAGACCACGATCAAAATCAGCGGCAGGAGAAACAGCGCCCCACCTGCGATCGTCGTTCGGATTCCTTGGAGCTTTCCCGTCATGCCACTGACGAGGGCTAAGCTCGCTACGCGAGACGACCATCGGGAAAACCCCCGGGTTCCCGCGGGTGTACAGGTGATTTGATGCCGTGAGGCCGCTCTGCTAGCCGCCCCAGCCATGGTCCCGCGCTATTCCCGCCCCGAGATGACCGCCATCTGGTCGGCAGAGAACCGCTACCGCATCTGGTGGCAGATCGAGGTGTTCGCCGCCGAGGCGATGGGACAGATCGGGATGATCCCGGCCGAGGACGCGGCGACCATCCGCGCCGCTTACGACCGGGACGCTTTGGGCGAGATCGACATTGAGGCGATCGATCGGATCGAGGCGGTCACCAAGCATGACGTAATTGCCTTCCTCACCTGGGCGGGCGAGAAGCTCGGGCCCGAGCGGCGCTGGCTTCACCAGGGCATGACCAGCTCCGACGTGCTCGACACGGCTCTCGCCGTACAGCTGGTGCAGGCCGCGGACCTGCTCATTAAGGACATCCACGCG
>DASUCP010000163.1:0-2390 GCA_036275975.1 Sphingomicrobium sp. | reverse complement strand
TGGCCGAACGTGTCGTTGATGTCCTTCAGGCCGTCCAGATCGACGAACAGCATCGCCGCACTCTCGCCGTAACGCTGAACGCGGTCGATCAGCCTCTCGAGCGCGCGCATGAAGCCGCGGCGGTTGGGAAGGTCGATGAGGAAGTCCTGATGCGCCAGCTGATCGAGTTGGTCGCAGCGCTCCTGGAGCTGCGCGACCTTGCCACGAAGCAAGCTGATTTCCTCAATAAGACGCTGGACGTCGGCGACGTCGGTGATTTGGTCAGACATTGCCCCCGAGCCTTTGCTCTTGCCTGCGCTGTCAGTCATAGCGCGATTCCAAAGCGTTGAAAATCCAGCATCTTGGCCTTGCGAGGGACAATTCCCGATTCGATACGACGGAGCGGTCATTGCCTAGCCAGAATCGCCCCCTTAAACGAGCCGCCTCAAATCAATTGCTTCAAGGCGGGACAATGGCAGAGCCGCTTGTCGGCATCATCATGGGCTCGAGCTCCGATTGGGAGACGATGCGCTATGCCGCCGAGACTCTCGATCAGCTCGGTGTCCCGCACGAGACCAAGATCGTCTCCGCTCATCGCACGCCCAAAAGACTCTATGATTACGCGCATTCCGCGAAGGATCGCGGCCTTAAGGTCGTGATTGCGGGCGCAGGCGGAGCCGCGCATCTGCCGGGTATGACCGCATCGATGACGTCGCTTCCGGTCCTCGGAGTCCCCGTGGAAAGCCAAGCACTAAAGGGCATGGATAGCCTGCTCTCGATCGTCCAGATGCCCGCCGGAGTGCCGGTCGGAACGCTCGCGATCGGTAAGGCCGGGGCGATCAACGCCGCGCTTCTGGCAGCCGCGATGCTGTCGACACAGGACGAGGCACTCGCCCGTCGGCTCGACGCGTGGCGAGAGAAGCAAACGGGTTCGGTGGCCGAAGCCCCCGAATGACGATTCCGCCGGGGTCCACGATCGGCATAATCGGCGGCGGCCAGCTCGGCCGCATGCTTGCCATGGCCGCCGCAAGGCTCGGGTACAAGTGCCACATCCTCGACCCCAACGCCGACGGACCAGCGGCGCAGGTCGCCCTACGCTCAACCCGCGCCGCGTTCGACGACGTCGCGGCCCTGCGGGACCTTGCCGGCGAGGTCGATGTCGCGACCTATGAGTTCGAGAACCTTCCCGTCGCACCGCTCGAGGTGCTCGGCGACAAGCTGAGGCCGAGCACTCGGTCGCTTGCGATCGCCCAGGACCGGGCGAAGGAGAAATTGTTCATCGAACAGTGCGACGCTCGCGTCGCAGGGTGGCGTGAGATCGCCGCGCGCGAGGACCTCGATGGCGCCGCCGAGCGGCTTGGCCTGCCGCTTGTGCTGAAAACCCGGCGTTGGGGCTATGACGGCAAGGGCCAAGCCTGGGTCCGCTCGATGGATGAGATCGAGTCCGCTTGGAGTGCGATCGGCCAGGAGCCCGCCATTGCCGAAGCCGCCGTGAATTTCTTCGCGGAGTTTTCCGTTATCATCGCGCGCTGGGCCGACGGACGCCACGCCTTCTGGGATTCGGCCGAGAATGAACATTGGGAAGGCATCCTTAGGCGTTCTACCGTGCCGTGCAGCGAAGGCGTCATGCTGCAGGTCGCAGAGGCACGCGAGGCGGCGCTTCGGATCGCCGAGGCGCTCGGCCATGTCGGCGTCCTCACGGTCGAATTCTTTGCAAGCGAGGACGGGCCGCTGGTCAATGAAATCGCGCCACGCGTGCACAACAGCGGTCACTGGACGATCGAAGGGGCGGTCACTTCGCAGTTCGAACAGCACATCCGCGCGATCTGCGGCCTTCCGCAGGGGTCGACGGACCTCGTAGGACGAGGTGCGGTGATGGACAATCTCATCGGCGGCGACGTGAACCGCTGGCCCGAGCTGGTCGCCGAGCCGGATCTCCACGTTCACATCTACGGTAAGGGCGAAGCTCGGCCGGACCGTAAGATGGGTCACGTCACGCGAGTGAAGACGTAGGTCCTAGACATTCGTCCCGTACGCACGCGCCCGGATCAAAAGCGCGATCACGATCGCCCATACGACCATGTTTGTGAAGAGGCCCTGGGGCGTCCGCTCGGCCTTTGAGCTGTCGGGCCGTACCAGTTGCCAAACGGAAAGCCCGATCCTGCTCAAGCCCACCGTAATGATTGTGGGGTAAAGCGCATCGATCCTGCGCCAACTCTGCAGCAACTGATGACGAGCGCAAGCGACCCGATGTGGTAGATCGCAGCGAAGAGCCGCTGCTCCGCCGTCAGAGCGGGATGTTATCGTGCTTCTTCCACGGATTCTCGAGTTGCTTGTTGCGGAGCTTCCGCAGACCCATCGCCACGCGCCGCCGCGTCGAGTGGGGCATGATCACCTCGTCGATAAAGCCC
>DASUCP010000162.1:0-7959 GCA_036275975.1 Sphingomicrobium sp. | reverse complement strand
AAGGATGGCGCCGCGGCTGTCGGCAAGGCTGTCGCCGAGCGGGCGAAGAAGGCCGGCGTGTCTACGGTCGTGTTCGATCGTGGCGGCTTCCTGTTCCATGGCCGGGTGAAGGCCCTCGCCGACGCTGCCCGCGAAGGCGGACTGGAGTTTTAAATGGTGCAAGAGACTGAAACCCCTGAAGTCGTTCAGGAAGGCGCCGAGCAGGCGCAGACCGAGGCTCCCGCCGAGGCGCCCGCTACGGAGCAGCAGCAGCCGCGCGGACGCGGCGGTCGCGGCCGTGGACCTGGCGGCGGTGGACGCGGGCGTGGCGGAGATCGCGGTGGCCGTGGCCGTCGCGACGATCGTCGCGGACGCCGTGACGACGAAGAGGGCGGCGAGGAGCTTATCGAGAAGCTCGTCCACATCAACCGCGTCTCCAAGACCGTGAAGGGCGGCAAGCGCTTCGGCTTCGCTGCGCTTGTGGTCGTCGGCGACGGCAAGGGCCGCGCTGGTTTCGGCCACGGCAAGGCCCGTGAGGTTCCCGAGGCGATTTCGAAGGCGACTGCAGCAGCGAAGAAGGCGATGATCCGCGTTCCGCTGCGCGACGGCCGCACGCTTCACCACGACGGTCTCGGCCATTTCGGCGCCGGACGCGTGGCGCTCCGTGCCGCTCCGGCGGGAACCGGGATCATTGCCGGCGGCCCGATGCGCGCGATTTTCGAGAGCCTCGGAGTTGCCGACGTCGTCACGAAGTCCGTCGGTACCTCAAATCCCTACAACATGATCCGCGCGACCTTCGAGGCCCTGAAGGAACAGTCGAGCCCGCGTGCCGTCTCGCAGCGTCGCGGCAAGAAGGTCGCCGACCTGCTCGGCCGCGGCGGCGCCAATGCTGCCGAAGCCGAGGCTCAGGCCGAAGCGGTGGTGGAGTAACTTCAATGGCGAAGATCAAGATCACCCAGACCGGATCGCCGATCCGCCGCGACAAGACCCAGCGCGCGACGCTCGTCGGGCTTGGCCTCAACAAGATGCACAAGAGCATCGAGGTCGAGGACACTGCCGAGGTTCGCGGCCAGGTCAAGAAGGTGCAGCACCTCGTTAACGTCGAGGGAGCTTAACGGGACTGTGCTCCTGCGAAGGCAGGAGCCCAGACTTTTTCTAGGGACTGGACCCCTGCCTTCGCAGGGGAACATGCGCGACAAAAGCGAAAGCGAGTGCAGAACATGAAGCTCAATCAACTCAAGGACAACAAGGGCGCGCGTCAGTCGCGCGTTCGCGTCGGACGCGGCATCGGCTCGGGTCTCGGCAAGACCGCCGGTCGTGGCCAGAAGGGCGCCAAGTCGCGCTCGGGCGTCAGCATCGCCGGGTTCGAGGGCGGCCAGATGCCGCTCCACATGCGGCTGCCGAAGCGCGGCTTCAACAACATCTTCGCGCGCGACTATGCCGAGGTGAACATCGGCGCGGTCCAGAAGGCGATCGATGCCGGCAAGCTCGAAACCAAGGGCACGCTCGACCATGACGCGCTCAAGTCCGCGGGCCTTGCTCGCGGCGGCAAGGACGGCGTTCGCCTCCTCGGCAAGGGCGACCTGACCGCGAAGCTCGCGTTCAAGGTGGCTGGCGTGTCCAAGGGCGCGCGGGAAGCCGTTGAGAAGGCTGGCGGATCGATCGAGATCATCGAGCGCAAGAACCCGGCCGAGCTCGCCAAGGCGAAGAAGGGCTCACGCAAGGCGGCCCCGAAGGCAGAGGCGTAAGTCGCCCTTGCGAGCGCGGCGGAGGATCGCTTTCGCTTCTCGCAATGGCGCAAGTGCCGCTTATATGACCGGCACAGTCTAAGGGAATTCCACGTACATGGCATCCGCAGCCGAACATCTCGCCTCCAGCATCACGCTCGCCAATTTCCAGAAGGCGACCGAGCTCAAGAAGAGGCTGTGGTTCACCCTCGGAGCGCTGATCCTGTTCCGGCTGCTGTCATTCGTCCCGGTGCCGGGCATCGATCCGGTCGCGATGAACGCGCTCTACCAGACGCAGAGCGGCGGAATCCTCGACGTCTTCAACACCTTCTCGGGCGGTGCGCTGTCGCGCTTCTCGATCGTCGCTTTGGGCGTCATGCCGTACATCACGGCGTCGATCGTCATCCAGCTCGGCGGCACGCTGTACGAACCCTGGAAAGCGCTCAAGAAAGAGGGCGAAACCGGGCGTAAGAAGCTCAACCAGTACACCCGCTACCTCACCGTCGCGATCACCCTGGTGCAGGGTTATCTCGCCGTGAAGGGTCTGGAATCGCAGTCAATGCGGCAGGGTATCAGCGCGGTCGTCGCGCCCGGCCTGCTGTTCGAGATCGCCGGCACCGTCAGCCTCGTCGGAGGCACGCTCTTCCTGATGTGGATCGGCGAGCAGATCACCAGCCGCGGAATTGGGAACGGCGTGTCGTTGATCATCATGGCCGGCATCGTCGCGCGTCTTCCGCAAGGTATCGGCCAGCTGCTCGAGGGTAGCCGCACCGGCTCGCTCAGCGGAATCCTCGTTGTCGGAATCATCGTCCTGACCGTCGGCCTGGTCCTGTTCATCTGCTTCATGGAGCGGGCTCAGCGCCGCGTGTTGATCCAGTACCCGAAGCGGCAGACCGCGCGCGGGATGCAGCAAGAGCGCTCGCACCTGCCGATCAAGCTCAACACTGCGGGCGTCATCCCGCCGATCTTCGCCTCATCGCTGCTGCTGATGCCGCTCACGATCCTCAACTGGGCGGGCAACCGCGCGACGCCGGAGGGCGGCGCGAGCGAGTGGCTCATAACGATCAGCACCTGGCTTCAGCCGCACTCCCCGCTGTACATCGGGCTCTACGGTCTCGGCATCGCCTTCTTCTGCTTCTTCTACACGGCGGTGCAGTTCAACAGCGAAGAGACGGCGGACAACCTCAAGCGCCACGGCGGCTTCATTCCCGGCATCCGCCCGGGCAAAGCGACCGAGGAATATTTCGACTATCTGCTCAATCGCATCACGGTGGTCGGCGCGGCTTACCTGGTGCTGATCTGCATTATCCCGGAAATCCTGGCGGGCTCGGCGGGTCTCACCAACCTTCGGCTCGGCGGGACCAGCCTGCTGATCGTAGTCAATGTGACGATGGATACGGTCAGCCAGATTCAAAGTCACTTGATCGCCCACCAGTATGGCGATCTTATCAAGAAGGCTAAGCTCAAGACCACGCCGCGCAGGCGGTAGCCGTCCGCACGTTCAGGGGAGAGAACGGCGCCAATGCTGAATATCATCCTGCTGGGACCGCCGGGCGCGGGAAAGGGTACGCAGGCCGCGCGGCTCCAGGCGACACGCGGAATGATTCACCTTTCGACCGGAGACATGCTTCGTGAGGCGGTGGCCGCCGGAACTCCGGTCGGGCTTGAGGCGAAAGCGGTGATGGAGCGCGGCGCGCTGGTCAGCGACGCGATCGTCAGCGCGCTCATCGGCGAGCGGCTCGATGCGGCAGCCGAGCAAGGCGCGATCTTTGACGGCTTCCCGCGGACGCGCGCGCAGGCAGAAGCGCTCGATCTCCTTCTGACTGAGCGTGGCCGCAGGCTCGACCACGTGATCGAGCTCGCTGTCGACGAGGATGCGCTAGTCGAGCGCATCACCGGCCGCTTCAGCTGCGCCAAGTGCGGCACCGGCTATCACGAGACATTCCGTCCGACGCAGGTCGCGGGCATTTGCGATGTGTGCGGCTCGACCGAGTTCAAGCGGCGAAAGGACGATAACGAAGAGACCGTCCGCACCCGCATGGCTGAATATCGCGCCAAGACCGAGCCGATCCTGCCCTTTTACGAGCAGCGCGGTCTCGTCCGCCGCGTCGACGGCATGGCCTCGGTTGAAAATGTCGCGGCCCAGATCGACGCGATTCTGGACGGCACTGCCTAGCTGCGGCATCCTTCCGCGCTGGGGAGGGGTCGATGAAATATCTCGCTTTGCTGGCAATCGCACTTTCGGGGGCCGCTTCCGCTGAAGTCGTCAGCTCATCAACGAACGGCTTTGAGGTGCGCGAAGTCGTCCCGCTCGTGGTTCCTCCGGACGTGGCCTGGACTTCGTTCGCGAACGCCAGCCAATGGTGGGATCCGGACCACACCTACAGCGGCAAGTCCGAGAACCTAAGCCTCAGCCTGCAGCCCGGGGGCTGCTTCTGCGAGCGCTTTCCGAAGGGTGGCGGCGTCGAGCATCTCCGCGTCACCTATGTCGAGCCGGGCAAGCATGTCGTGCTCACGGGCGCGCTCGGCCCGCTGCTGTACGAGGCGGCCGTCGGAGTCATGGACGTTCAGGTGAAGCAAACGGCCGGTGGCGCGCAGCTGACGCTCGATTACAAGGTCGCAGGCTTCGCCAATGGCGGCGCCGACAAGCTAGCGCCGGAGGTCGACGGCGTGCTCGCCGCGCAAATGACTCGCCTTCGAACCTACGCGGCGCGCCGGCCGCGCACCTAAGCGCGTTCCAGCGTCACGAAACGGAACGCCGGCCGGCCGTCTTCGGCTGCATGATCTTCGCTACTCACCTCACGCCATTCGCCCGAAGAACGCGGGTCGGGCATGGTGGTATCGCCGGCGACATCGCCGAACACTTCGGTGAGTTCGAGCCGGTCGGCGAGTGGAACGAAGAGCTCAAAAATCTCCGCTCCGCCGATCACTGAAACACGCTCTCCGCCCGCGCGCCGCAGCGCTTCGTCGACGTCATGCGCGACCTCCGCGCCCTCTGCCGACCAGTTGCGATCGCGAGTCAGCACGACGTGCCGCCGCCCTGGCAGCAGCCCCGGCAGGCTGTCGAACGTCCTTCGGCCCATGACCATGACGCTGCCCATCGTCAGCGCCTTGAACCGCTTGAGATCCGCGGGAATGTGCCAGGGGAGCTTGCCTTCACGCCCGATCACCCCGTTCTGCGCGCGGGCGACGATGAGCGTGATGGGCGGCTTCTCCATACGCGTGCTTTGACGTGCGCGGCAGCGCGTGCCAAGCGCCACTGCATGACCGACGCGCAGGCTGAGCTCATCGCCGAGGCGGAGCAGCGGCTCGGCCCCAAGGGCGTGATCACCGATGCCAAAGACCTGGAGCCATGGGTAACCGACTGGCGCGGCAGGGTGCATGGCGCGGCGGCGGCGATGCTCTCCCCATCGTCGACCCAGGAAGTTGCCGAGATTGTGCGCCTCGCCGCCGAACATCGCGTGCCGCTCGTCCCGCAGGGCGGTAATACCGGCATGGCGGCCGGCGCAACGCCATCGGCGGACGGCTCGGCGGTTCTGTTGTCGACGCGCCGACTGAACCGCATTCGCTCGATCAGCGCCGAGAACCGCCTCGCGGTCGCCGAAGCCGGAGTAGTGCTGGCGACCTTGCATGATGCGGCGCATGACGTCGGCATGCGCTTTCCGCTGACGCTAGGCTCGCGCGGGAGCTGCACGATCGGCGGCCTCACCTCGACCAACGCCGGCGGAACACAGGTGCTGAAGTTCGGCACCATGCGCTCGCTCGTCGCTGGAGTGGAAGCGGTTCTGCCCGATGGCTCGATCCACGACGGCCTCTCCGGCCTGAAAAAGGACAACCGCGGCTACAGCCTCGATCAGTTGCTGATCGGCGCAGAAGGAACGCTCGGCGTGGTCACCGCAGTGGCGCTTCGGCTGGTGCCGAATGTTGCCGCGCGCGCTGTCGCCTGGGCTGGCGTCGAAAGCCCGCAACGCGCGCTCGAGTTGCTGCGGTTCCTCGACGGGCGGACCCATGCCGTTGAGGGCTTTGAGCTGGTGCCCGAGGATTCGCTGCGGCTGGTGCTGAAGCACATTCCTGGCACGCGCGCGCCGCTCTCCGGCGATCATCGCTGGCACGTGTTGATCGAAGCGACCACAGCGGACGCCGAGCACGACATCGACGCCGAGCTCCAACGCCTGCTCGCGGCCGCCTTGGAACAGGGCATCATCGGCGATGCGGTGCTCGCCTCGAATGAAGGCCACGCCGAAGCCTTCTGGAAAATCCGCGATGCGATCTCCGAAGCCGAGCGCGCCGAGGGCCAGACGCTTGCGCACGATGTTTCGGTTGCGGTCGCCGACATGCCCCGCTTCGTCACCGAGGCCGCGCGCGAGGTCGAAGGAGCTTTCCCGGGAGTGATCGCCAGCGGCTTCGGCCATCTAGGCGATGGCAACATCCACTTCCACGTCCGCGCCGGCGCCCACGCCGCTCCGGACTGGTACGAACGCGAAGGTGCGGAGATCACACGCTTCGTAGACGACCTCGTCGTCGCGGCCGGCGGATCTATCTCTGCCGAGCATGGCATCGGCCAGCTCAAGCTCGGCGAATTTGCGCGCCTCGGCCCGCCGGCGCGCGTCCATGCGCTCCGCGCTATCAAGCGCGCGCTCGATCCGCTCGGGATCATGAATCCCGGCAAGCTCATTCCGTAGAAGTTGGCGCGCCCGGCAGGACTCGAACCTGCGACCCCAAGCTTAGAAGGCTTGCGGAGACATTCCCATGGCCGCTCAAATAGTTCTACTTGGCGTATCGCCGCGAGATGCCGAAAAAGCCGCGCATCCCCGACCCTGCCACCGTCAAGCAATGCCCTGAGTGCGAAAAGTCCATCGGCGGGAAGGGCTACTATGGTCCTGAGTGCATGTGCCACTTGCCGCAACGGGAGCGCGTAATTCGACCGGGAGATAATTGGGGCTAAGTCCCCTGCGAAAATTGGGGCCAGAGCACGATACAACCAACTTGGTGATTGTCGCCTTTTGCACGCGCCCAAAGCTTTGAACTAGGTAGCCGCGAGACTCGCTCTCCCTGTGAGCGCGTCTCCGGTCTCGGCGTCTGGAATGAATCCCTCCGGTCGCCGAGGCCGTCATTGTGGCGGCGGTCGGTCCTGGGTCACGGCGGGCCGTGTTCTTCGCTTGGTGGTGCTGCCTCCGGCCCTAGGCGTTCGGCGGAATAAGGCTCGTGACCAGCTTCCTCATTTGCCTCGAATGAATTTCCTATCCAGCTTCTCCTCCGCATCCGCGATAGCCGCCAAATCAAGCTTGCCAGCCGCTTCTGGATAATACCCCTGCCGAATGTCCATTGGGCCAATCAAGTTGGCAATGCCGATCGCCCGTGCAACGGCCTCAATAAGGGCGTGATAGCGCTCCACGATGATGGTCCCATTGGTGGGCTGAACATTCACCGCCTCCATAAACATCTGGCGGGCGCTTCGGACGTCAGCATTCCCCGCAAATAGCACGTCAACCGCGTTCACTGCCTGGCGGGCGTTCGGACTTGCAAGCTCCGCCCTATGGGTCATCAGTTGCAGGAATGCGGCGAGCTGAAGCTTCTGCAGATGTTCCTTGCTTTCGCTTTGGCGGAGACTCGCCGACGCGCTCCCGGGATTCACGTCGGAAGGGATCGACAAGATCATGGACGGCGTACGTAGCGGCCAACAATATGTGGGCCGCAGCAAGCCTCTTTCCGTGCAGCGTCCGGACGGATCGATTGAAGAGATTCTGGTCGATATCGTCATCCAGCCACTGGCCGCGTCGGAAGGGCAGCAGCCCGGCATCTTCATCCACGGGACCAATGTCACCGAGGATCGACGAAACGAAGCGCTTCGGATGGCGCACAGCAAGGTCCTTGAGCTGGCCATCGCAGACGCGCCGCTCGAGACTACGCTCGCCGAGCTTATCCGCATGGTGGAGTCCACGTCCCAGACGGGTGTTCTCGGCTCCATCCTATTGCTCGAACCAGACGGAAAGCACCTCCGCATGGGAGCGGCGCCGAGCCTTCCCGCAGCGTACAGCGCGCTACTCGATGGCCTGGAGATTGGGGACCGCCACGGTTCTTGCGGTACCGCTGCATATTTGGCGGCTGCCGTTTTCGTTTCCGACATCGCGGCGGATCCGCTGTGGGCCGCCTTCCGTCAATTCCCGCTCGCCCATGGCTTACGCGCCTGCTGGTCAACTCCGATCATGACCCGCGGTCGGAAGGTGCTTGGCACCTTCGCGATGTATCATCG
>DASUCP010000161.1:0-3029 GCA_036275975.1 Sphingomicrobium sp. | reverse complement strand
AGCGAGCACAACCCCAACAATCAGCTGTTCTTCGTTGCCCTGCTCATGGGAATTGCCGCAGTCATCGGCGCGAAGGCCCGCGCGGAGGGCATGGTACGTGCGATGCTGACGACTGCAGGCTCGATCGTCGTCGCCTTCGTCGTCGCGGAGCTTGGCGTCAGAGACGAGCCGATCGTGCGGGCATTGGTCGAAATCGTCGGCACGTCGGTGTTCGTCGCGCTGTTCCTAGGTTCGGTCTGGATGTTCCGAAGAGCCTCGACAGACAGTTGAGGCATCATCGCGGGGATTGCCGTAAGCTGCCCGTGGAATGGGCTTCGCGGACGAACTCACGGCGGCCAAAGCGGGACGCGTCAGCGCCGAACAGCTTGGCGAGTTGGCGCGCTCGGCTTTGGCAGAGCAGCGCGAAGACGAAGTGCTCCCGCTGCTGCGCGATGCAGCCGGTCCCGATGCGCGGCTGTGGCAATGGAAAGGCCTGCTCGAACGCGCACTCGATGAGCACGCCGAGGCCCTCGCGTCATTCGACGAAGCGGCACGGCTCGCGCCCACTGACGCCGGCATCGCCCACGGCCATGCTCGCGTTGCACTCGAAGCCGGCGTCCCCGCGGTCGAGCTGTTCGAACACGCGCTGAGGCTCGCCCCGAACGATCCGCAAATCTACCTCGGGCTGAACGCTGCGCGCATTGCGGCGGGTCAGGGCGAGAAGGCTGAAGCCGAGCTCGACGCAATCCTCGCGCGAAGCCCTCTGTGGCTCGACGGTCATCGGCAGCTCGCGCAGGTTCGCTCGCTGCTGGGCAGGCGCGACCGCGCCTTCGATTCGCTCGCCCGCGCGATCGCGAGCCATCCCGGCCAACCCGCGCTATGGCACGCTTTGTTCGATCTGCACGTGCAGGCGGAAGATTACGCCCGCCTCGCGGAGGCGCTGCAAAGAGCACGCGCATCGGGCGTTGCTGCGGAGACTTTCGGCACGTACCAATTCGTCGCCGCCTCGGAGTTGGGACAGGCCGATGCCGCGGACAAACTCCGTGGACCCGACATTCCCCCGGTTTGGCTCATCCGCCACACACTGCGAAACGGACGGATCGAAGAAGCCGTCACGCTGATCGATTCTGAGATCGCCAGTCCACGCGCTGCGGACGTCTGGCCCTATGCCGAGACTGCTTGGCGCATGGCTGGAGACCCGCGCCTGGATTGGTTGACCGGCGATCCGAATCTCATTTCGGTAATGGACCTCAGCCGAGAATTGGCGGCTATCCCCTCGCTTAAAGACCTGCTGCGCTCTCTGCATTCGGTGAGCGGTCGCTATCTCAACCAATCGGTGCGAGGCGGCTCGCAGACCGATGGACCACTGTTCAGCCGAATCGAGGCCGAGATCCGAGCCCTCCGCGGATTGATCGTCGGCGCCGTCGAAGAGCATGTCGGGCGATTCAAGTCGCTGCCGGACTCGCATCCGCAGAATAAGTCGCTCGGGACGAAGAGAGTCCGCTTCACTGGAAGCTGGTCGGTGCGCCTCATCGACGGCGGCTTCCATTCGAATCATGTCCATCCGCGTGGGTGGATCAGCTCGGCGCTCTATCTCAGCCTTCCTAAAGGAATGAGCGGCGACGAAGGCTGGCTCACGCTGGGTGAGCCGCCGGCAGAGCTGGATCTCGGCCTTGAGCCCACACGGCTGATCGAACCCAAGCCGGGTCAGCTGGTGCTGTTCCCATCGTGGATGTTCCATGGGACGAGACCGTTCCCGAAGGGAGAACGGCTCACGGTCGCGTTCGACGTAGCTCCGCCCGCCTAGTCGTCTTCGTCCTCATAGCCCACGAGGTTCAGCTCGCACGCCTTGATCTGGTGCGTCATGCACCAATGCTTGAGCGCCTCCTCGCGCCCGTGGGTGATCCACACCTCGGTCGGCTCGAGCTCGCGGATCGTCATCGTGAGTTCGTCCCAATCCGCGTGATCGGAAATGACCAGCGGCAGCTCGACATTGCGTTGGCGGGCGCGCTGTCGGATCCGCATCCAGCCCGAGGCCATGGCTGTCACCGGGTCTGGAAGCCGCCGTGACCACCGGTCATTGAGCGCTCCCGGCGGGCAGATTACGACGTGGCCCGTCATCTCCTGCTTGGCCGCGCTCGCCGTGTGGCGAAGCTCGCCGAGCTTGACGCGGAAACTTTCGTAAAGCTGATTGAGCCGCTCGATCGCGCCGTGGAAGTAGATCGGATCGTGATGACCGCGTTCGCGCAGCTCGGTGATGATCCGCTGCGCCTTGCCGAGTGCATAAGCGCCGACCAGCACGCAACGGCTTGGGTCCGAATGAAGTCGATGCAGCAGCCGATCGATCTCGCTGCCCGTATCAGGGTGCCGAAACACCGGCAGGCCGAATGTGGCCTCGGTGATGAAGATGTCGCACGGCACTGGCACAAAGCAGGCGCACGTGGGATCCGGCCGGCGCTTGTAGTCGCCCGAAACCACGACCTTCTCGCCTTTATGCTCGAGCACGATCTGCGCCGACCCGAGCACATGGCCGGCGGGGACGAAGCGCACCTTGACATCGCCGACGCGGATCGTCTCGTCATAGGCGATCGCCTGTCCCGGCTGAGGGCCGTAGCGGCATTCCATGATCGCCAGCGTCTCAGGCGTTGCGAGCACCGCGCCGTGGCCGCCGCGCGCATGATCCGAATGACCGTGCGTGATGAGCGCCTTCGGCTTGGGCTCCGAAGGGTCGATCCATGCGTCCGCGGGGGCTACGTAGATGCCCTCGGGCTGAGCCTTTATCCAGGAACCCAATCGCGCCATTGCGAGCTATATAAGCGAGAAGGCCGGGCAGTTCCCGCGGAGGAGGAAGCGTATGGACGAAACCCAGTGGTGGATCATCGACATTATCGCGCCTGCAATCCTCCTCCTCATCCTCATCTGGCTCGTCATCCGCGTACGCTCCAGCCGCAACACCGAGGAGAATCGCCGCGCCGACGAAGGCACGCGCGAGCTCTACGCTGACGAGGAGCGGCGGCGGCGCGAGGGGACTGACGACCTCTGAACCTCCC
>DASUCP010000160.1:0-3351 GCA_036275975.1 Sphingomicrobium sp. | reverse complement strand
AGTCATTTTTCCCGGCCCCGAGGGACGCCTCGAAGGACGTTTTCACCCCGGCACCCGGCCCCGCGCGCCCGTCGCGCTGATCCTCCATTCGCACCCGCAGGCCGGAGGGACGATGAACAACAAGATCGTCCAGCTGCTCTATCAAACATTCGTGAAGCGCGGCTTCGCGACGTTGCGGTTCAATTTCCGCGGCGTCGGTAAGAGCCAGGGGGTGTTCGACAACGGCATCGGTGAGCTCTCGGACGCCGCCTCGGCGCTTGACTGGGTGCAGAGCATCCACCCGGAAGCTGAGACCACCTGGGTAGCCGGCGTCAGCTTCGGCGCGTGGATCGGGATGCAGCTGCTGATGCGACGTCCGGAGATCCGGGGCTTCATCTCAATCGCTCCGCCGGCGAACATGTACGACTTCAGCTTCCTCGCGCCCTGCCCCTCCTCCGGGATCATCATCCAAGGCGAAGCGGATGAAGTGGTAACCCCGAGCGCAGTCCAGAAGCTGGTCGACAAGCTTAGGACCCAGCGGCACATCACGATCCACCATGACGTGATCCCGGGCGCCAACCACTTCTTCGCCAATGAGCTCGACCTCATGATGAAGTCGGTCGACGATTATCTCGACATGCGGCTCGCGACCGACCCGGTGAAGCCGGCTATACCGTCCAGATCATCACGTTCATGACGATCACCGCCGCGGCGACCACCATTAAGACGCCGCGGACCCGCGTCTGGCGGTGAATCGCGAGCTTTACTCCTCCAACGATTAGGAGGAAGGCAGCGATCATTGCTACGGTCAGCGCAACCGACGAAAAATTTGACATCTCTTCTGTGGATTTCACCAAGGTTTAACCAAGATGGCGCACTTTGCGCCTTATGCCGCAGGCTGACCAGCAGGCGCGCCTCGAAGAGGCGTTCGAAAGGATCGAGGAAACGATCCTGCCGTGCATCGCGATGATGCTCGAAACGCTGATCGACGCCTCGGAGTCGGTCGCGGAAGGCGAGCGGCGGTTCCTGGTCGGCGAGCTGAAGACCCTCGCGGCCGAACTCGAGGAGCTCACCCGCGCGGTAGAACGCTCCAGCCCAGCCCACGTCGAACCCGGCGAATTCAAGACCCGCAACGTCGCCTAAGCCGCTTCGCCGACGATCCGCGCGTGCAGGGTCGGATCGATATTTCCTCCTGAAACTATGGTCACCGTGTCCTCTACCGGCGCGAGCTTGCCCGCCACTACAGCTGCAAGTGCGACTGCCGCCCCGGGCTCGACGACCAGGTCGTGCTTCTTCCAGGCGAAGCGGATTGCCTCTTCGACCTCGGCATCGCTGACAGAGAGAGCGCTCGCATTCCGCCGGGCAAGAATCCCGAAGGTGATCGGAGACACCCGTGGCGTCATGATCGCGTCGCAGAAGGTATCCGGCGCGTCGGCGGCGACTGGCACAATCTCGCCGAGTTCGAGTGAGTGCGCCATGTCGTCCCATCCTTCTGGCTCGACAACGACGATCTCCGCCTCGGGCACGGCGAGTGCGATGCCCGATGCGAGACCGCCGCCTCCGCAAGGGATCACGATGCGCCGCGGCGCTCGTCCGAGCTGCTCCACGATCTCGAGGCCCGCAGTCCCCTGCCCTGCGACGATTGCCGGATCATCGAAGCTCGGCACCACCGTCGCGCCTGTCTCGTCGGAGATCTTCGCGGCGATCGCCTCGCGGCTTTCGGTCCGCCGATCGTAGAAGATGATCTCCGCGCCTTCGCCCCGAGTGCCATCGACCTTCACCTGCGGCGCATCGGCGGGCATCACGATGGTTGCCCGGATGCCGAGCCGCCTCGCCGCGATGGCCACGCCGCGCGCGTGATTGCCTGACGAAAAAGCCACCACACCGCGCTGCCGCTCCTCAGGTGAAAGCTGAAGAAGGCGGTTGCTCGCGCCCCTCAGCTTGAAGGCGCCGCCGGTCTGAAGGCACTCGCATTTCAGCCAGACGCGCGCGCCTTCGATCTCGCTCTCGAGCAGCGGCGTTTGCTGGACGAGACCCGCGATCCGCTGGCCCGCTTCGATGACCTCCTCGCGCGTCACCAGTGGATAAGTCGCTAAGCGGTTGATAATTCACCTTTTCGATTAGCCGTTTCAGATCAGCGACATACGGTAGCTAAATCTTAATCAGGCTCCCAAAGAATCTTTACAGCCGTAAGGGCTACACATATATCGCGACCCGCTGCCCCAAGGGACTTCCTACCGCAAGGCAGCTCTTGTGTTGAACTACGCCGTGGAGGTCCCTTGAGTTGCTCAAGCATCATCGCGCGCTGGGGCTAGCCGCCGCCCCGTCCGGTAGCCGGGGGGCTGCCGCAATCGCCATGCAGCGTCCGGTCCAGCCGGTCACTTTGCTTCGCCCGCATGCCGCGCGGCGCGCTGCCCGGTTCTTCGTTGAGAAGTTCCCCGGCCGCTCGCTCTATGCGGTGAAGGCGAATCCGTCGCCCGACCTGCTTAAGATCCTCTGGGATTCGGGCGTGACCCATTACGACGTCGCCTCGATCGGCGAGGTGCGTCTTGTCCATGAGACCCTGCCCGAAGCGGTCCTGTGCTTCATGCACCCCGTGAAGGCCGAAGAGGTCATCGCGGAAGCCTATTTCGAGCATGGCGTCAGGACCTTCAGCCTGGATACGGTCGAGGAGCTGGAGAAGATCGTCCGCGCAACTTCGAGGGACAGCGCTCCGGCGAGCGATCTCAACCTGCTCGTGCGCATCCGCGTGAGCTCCGAGCATGCCAAGCTCAGCCTCGCCTCGAAGTTCGGCGCCGATCCGCGCGATGTGGCGAACCTGCTCATGGCGACCCGCCAGGCTGCGGACGCTCTCGGCATCTGCTTTCACGTCGGCAGCCAGGCGATGACTCCTGCCGCCTACGCGGAGGCGATGGAGCGCGTGCGCAACGCCATCGTCGAGGCAGCCGTTACTGTCGACATCGTCGATGTCGGCGGCGGTTTCCCGTCCTGGTACCCCGGGATGGAGCCACCGCCGCTCGAGACCTACTTCTCGGTCATCCACCAGGCGTTCGAATCGCTGCCCATCAGCTATTCAGCCGAGTTGTGGTGCGAGCCTGGTCGCGCGCTCTGCGCCGAATATGCCAGCCTGGTCGTGCGCGTGGAAAAGCGCCGCGGCGATGAGCTCTACATCAACGACGGCGCATATGGCGCGCTTTTCGATGCCGCGCACATCGGCTGGCGTTATCCGGTTCGCCTCCTTCGCCATGAACCGTCGCGCGTTCGCTCGGCGAAGTTCAGCTTCTACGGGCCGACCTGCGACGATCTCGACCGCATGGCCGGTCCGTTCGAGCTGCCGGGCGACGTTCGCGCCGGCGACTATATCGAGATCGG
>DASUCP010000159.1:0-4305 GCA_036275975.1 Sphingomicrobium sp. | reverse complement strand
CGACATCCGCCACAAGGCCTGGCCGTGGAAGGGTGAGGACGTCCGCGCTCATATGACCGACCTGACGCGCGAGCTCGGAAAGCTCGGGGCGTGGGTGCGGCTCCACTACGTCTACCCCTACCCGCACGTCGAAAACGTCATCCCGCTGATGGCGGAAGGCTTGGTGCTGCCGTACCTCGATATCCCGTTCCAGCATGCGAGTCCGAACGTGCTGCGTCGGATGCGGCGCCCGGCGAATGACGCGAAGGTACTGGAGCGAATCCGCAACTGGCGCGGGCAAGTGCCGGATCTCGCGATCCGCTCGACCTTCGTCGTCGGCTTCCCGGGTGAGACTGAGGAGGATTTCGCCTACCTGCTCGCGTGGCTTGAGGAAGCGCAGCTCGACCGCGTGGGGGCGTTCAAGTTTGAGGCCGTCGAAGGCGCGCCCGCCACAACGATGGACGAACAGGTTTCGGAAGACGTGAAGCAGGAACGCTACGACGCGGTTATGGCGCTTTCGGCGCGCATCTCCGCAGAGAAGCTTGCCGCCAAAGTGGGCTCAATCGTCGACGTCCTGATCGACGCCGTGGACGCGGAGACCGGCGGCGCCACCGGGCGCTCGAAGGCCGATGCGCCGGAGATCGACGGCGAGGTCCACTTGCGCGACGCGGGCGGGCTCCAACCCGGAGACATCGTTTCAGCGAAGGTCGAGGATGCCGACGAGCACGACCTCTATGGGGTGCCGGCCTAGCTCTTCCCCCCGGAATCGAAGGGATTTTTCGCCTTCGCGACGCACGGACGCCAGACAAGGCCGTTCTTCCGATCGTCGGCAGCATCCTCGGCGATCCAGTGATCCACCTCGGCTTTGTCATTCCAGCCCAGCTCTCGCATTTGCTGGGCGAATACCGAGGGACCCCAGACCGAAAACGTGAATCGCGTCCGATCAAGATCGTAAAGCGCCTGGATGAGCTCGGCCCGAGTCTCGGGCGTCAAACGCATTGGAAACGCCAGGGCCGAGATCTTGGTCGCTGCATGATCCTCCAGCTCGCGGGTTCGCTGCAGCAACCGAATTTGATCGTAGATTGAGACGAGCTTCCCGAAACGCTCCCGATCCATGGGCGCCAAGGCTCCGGTGGCAAGCGCCGAGCTCCAGGCCGAATCGGTGAAGGTGTCGACTGGGCGATTGTAGACACTCGGGACCACAAGCGGCGCGGCGAAGCGACCGCCCGGAGTAGCCGCCGTCAATGCATTCTCGTCCAACCCGGGCCAGTCGTCGCTGCTGCCGGTCAGGCCCGCCTTGATCAGATTGGCGCGATCCAGATGGCACCGGCTGACCGCCTCACGCCAGACAAGGCTCTCGAGCGCGGCGCGAACCTCATCGTGAATCGCGTCCTCGGCGCTGTGCATGGCAGCGAGCTCGCGGCGTTGCTCAACCCATTCCTGCAACCAAAGCGCAATCAGGACTCCGGCTACGACGACGACCAATTCCATCGCCCAATGAGCAATGCTGCGCCTGTGCTCATCCCTCAGTCGTCGCAGCAAAGGCATGCGGCTCCCCCGCACGCCTTGTTTCACTTCAACTCCGTTCTCGCAACGGTTGTTGAGAGCGCACTGCCTCCGCGCGGTGGTCCATTAGTCCGCGCCAGAGCGGGGGAACGAGCGCAGTTAGAAGCGCCGCGGCATAACCCGACGGCAACTGCGACTCTCCGGTCAGAAGTTCTAGGCCTTCATACGATTGCGTGATCCGCCGGTGATGATCGCTGTGGCGGCCCATGTTGAACAGCGACGCATTGTTCATCCGCCTTGCGCTGTTCCAGCTGTGCTGCGGAGAAAGGCGCTCGGCGCGGCCGTCCGCACCGATGCGGCGCTCCAGCCCATAGTGCGCGACATAGTTGAAGCTCTCGAGCAAGACGATGGCGATGAGCGCCACTCCGACAGCGAATGCGAACACGCGCCACGCGACTAGCGCCAGCAGGAGCACAAAGGCGAGTTCCACCGCAAGATAGCGGATCATGCGTTTGTGGCGCTGGGACGCATCGAACTCCCAAGCCTCGCGAAACTGGCCCGCGATGGAGCGCACGAGAAATGCGTACAAACCTTCACCCAGTCGCGCCGTCGCGGGATCGTCGCGCGTAGCCGCTCGGCGGTGGTGGCCGTACACATGGGCAATGCGGAAATGCATGTAGAAGACGCTTCCGAGGAGCGCGAGGCCGAGCGCCCGCTCTCTCGCATCGCGGCTGTGGATCATCTCATGCGCTGCGACGAACCCGAACACGCCCGTTGTCACTCCTGCGGAGAGGATCAGGCCGACTGCTTCGAGCAAACCGGTCGCTGCATTGGCCACGAGTATGGCGGCATAGGCGTTCGCGGCTAGCTGGAGGACGATGTAGCCCCTTGGGAGCCATCGAGAGGCGCGCGGGCTTGATGCAGTGACCAGTTGCTCGTCGGCACCGAGAATTGCATCGAGGCTCACGAGGCCCAGCGGGGTTGCGGCTGCGGCGAGGAACGTCCACGCTCCGCCGAGCCAGCCGCCAAGCGGCAGGAGCGCGAGGAATGCGAAGGGCGTGAGATATCTGAGCCGCGCCATTGGAGATGCTCTCTGGCTTTCGGTCGCTCTCTACTCTCAACCGTTGCCGGGTGCTGAATGAAAATCGGCGCCATCCCGCAATCGCTAATCGAATGGCTCGCCCTCAAACTCGAGATCGCTCCGCGGCCCCTCGTCGACACTCACGCTGCCATGCTGCTTGCTCGAACGGTAATGGCTGGCGCCGAGTTCAACGTCTTCGACGCACTTGCGGCACGCCCGCTGACTGCTGCCGAGACTGCGGCCGAATGCGATTCCGATCCCGCCGCAACCGCTCTCCTGCTCGATGCACTGGCCGCGTGCGGATACGTGCGCTTCCGCGACGAACGTTTCGAACTTACCCGCCGCGCTCGCCAGTGGCTGCTGAGTTCTGGCCACTCCTCAGTGCGCGACAAACTTCTCCTTCAGGTCGCCGAATGGCGTTGGCTGGAGTCGCTCGAACAGTTCGTGCGCAGTGGTCTGCCGCTCGATTTCCACGAATCCATGACGCGCGAGGAGCGCCAACTCTACCATCGCGGCATGCGGGCGCTCGCAGGCATTGCCGCACCGGAGGTAGCGAAGCTCGTGCCGCTCCCGCGCGGCGCTCGCCGGATGATCGATCTCGGTGGTTCGCACGGACACTATGCCGCGGAGATTTGCCGACGGAATCCCAGCTTGTCAGCGGAGGTGCTCGATTTCTCCGATGCGATCGAGGCCTCAGCCCCCCTGCTCGCGGCCGAGAATTTGGGCGATCGCTTGGTTCACATCGCTGGCAATGCCGTCACCACCGACCTCGGCGTTGACCAATACGATCTCGTGCTCATGTCCAACCTCGCGCACCACCTCGACGCGGAGCAGAACCGCGATCTCGCAAGTCGCGTCGCGCGGGCGCTCAAGCCTGGTGGCGCGTTTGTGATCCAGGAGCCCGCGCGCACGGAACGCCCCGGGAGCGCCGGCCAGATCCCGGCGCTACTCGGCCTTTATTTCGCGATGCAGAGCCGGCCCGGAGTCCGCACCTGGAGCGTCGCCGAAATGACGGAATGGCAGCGTTCGGCAGGCCTCGATGTGCGCCGCGCCAAGCGCCTCCGCACCGCGCCTGGCTGGGTGCAGCAGTCGGCAATCAAGCCTTAGCCCGGGAGAGCATAAGCGATCAGGCTGTCGCCCATCGGCGTTTCCATGAAATGGTGGCCGCCCGCGAAGATGACGAGATATTCGCGGCCGTTCTGCTGGTAGATCATCGGCGTCGCCTGACCGCCGGCGGGGAGCGGCACCGACCACAGCACCTTGCCCGTGCGCTCGTCGATTGCGCGCAGCAGGTCGTCGGTCGCTGCAGCGATGAAGATGAGTCCGCTCGCCGTCGTCACGGCGCCGCCGTTGTTCGGGGTTCCGATGGTGAACGGCAGGTAGGTCGGAAGCTTGAACGGACCGTTCTTGCGCGCTGTGCCGAGCGGGCGATCCCACAAAGTCTTGCCGGTCGCGACATCGATCGCGCGAATTCCGCCGTACGGTGGCCGCTTGCACATCAGCTTGGTGAATCCCAGACGCCAGCCGGCGTTGACGTTCACCGCATAAGGCACGCCCCATTGCGGGTCGATCTGATGCGGCTTGCTCGGCGGAGTGTTGGTGGCGAAGCGCGGAACGATGCCGGCCTTGTTGGCCTGCGCGCGCGTCACGAGCTTCACGTAGTTCGGCATGTCGTTGTAGTTGGCGATGACGACGCCGCGCACCGGATCGATCGACAGGCTTCCCCAGTCGCTGCCGCC
>DASUCP010000158.1:0-5841 GCA_036275975.1 Sphingomicrobium sp. | reverse complement strand
TGCCGAGACCAAGCCGGCTCAGGCGCAGGTGATCCGTCTCGTGAAGCTTCGCGGAGCGAGCGTCGAGGAAGCGTCGCGCATTTCCGGGCAGTCGCCGTCGCTCGTGAAGGTCAACATCCACCGCGGGCTGAAGCGCATCGGTCGGGCGCTGGACTCTGGAAACTAACTCTGGCGAGATGCGAACGGCCACTCACTAGAGCTGTAACCTTAAGGCAGCGCTGATTCGACCGCTTTCCTAATAGGATTTCGTCTGCTGCGCTTGCTGGATGGCGGCGCTCTGGATTGGCCTGTTGGGTGAGCAGACCGCGCCACAGCTTAAGTTCACGAAAAATGACCACGCACCAAGTGACATTAGTGACTTTAAAGGCCGTGGAGGCAGCCTTCCCGCAACCGTCCCCTGACGGTTGCTACAGCTGCTTCTCGTAGATGCGGTAGCGGTGGTTGATCTTGGCGCTGGGCAGCTCGGCGATCGACAGCATCCCCTTATTGTCCTCGAGGATCCAGCCGAACTCGCCGACATTGATGCCGAACTTCCCGACGCAGTCGCGGCGCGTGTATTCGATGAGCATGAAGGCGAGCATGCTCGCCATGCGCGACTGGTGGAGCTTGCGCGCGACGCCCATCAGTGGGACGCGCGCCCGCTTCACCTTCGGCTTACGCAGTCTCCACAGCAATTTGATGAAGTTGAACGGGAACAGCTCGCCGTTGAGGTCCTTCGTCAGCTCGTTGATGTCGGGGATGGTCAGCATGAAGGCGACCGGCTCGCCGTCGAGCTCGGCGACGCGCACCAGCTCGTTGTAGATGATCGGTTTCAGCTTCTTGCCGGCATAGGCGATCTCTGCCTCGGTGAGCGGGACGTAGCCCCAGTTGCCCGACCACGCCTCGTTGAGGATGTTGAGGATGATGCGCGCTTCCTCGTTGAACTTCGACTTGTCGACCATTCGGATGCGGATGTGCGGGTTGCGCTCGCCCATCGCGATCAGGCGGTTGATCTTCGGATCTTCCCAATGGGCGATGTTGACCTCGTAGGTCAGCAGGTCCTTGGCCCTGTCGTATCCCGCAGCCTCGATCCACGCGCGATACTCCGGGCGGTGGTGCCCCATCATGGCGGTCGGGTCTTCGTCGAAACCTTCGATCTCAAGTCCCGGCTCGTCCCAGATGGAGAGACTGATCGGTCCGAGCGCCTGGGTCATGCCCTGGGCGCGGAGCCAGTCCTCGGCCATCGCGATCAGCGCTGCAGCCACTTCGGCGTCGAGGGCCTCGAACATGCCCCAATTGCCGATGCCCTGACCCATATGCTCCTGGACGAGGTCGTCGACCTGGGCGCTGATCCGTCCGACCATCTTGCCGCCGCGCTCCGCCAGCCACAGCTGGGCGCGCGCATGCTCGAACCACGGGTTCTTGCCAGGGGTGATGAGCCCGTGGACCTCGTCCTTGAGCGGCGGGACCCAGTGGGGGTCGTCCTTGTAGACCTCCCAGGCGAAGTCGACGAAGGCCTTCTTGTCCTTCTTGGTCTCGACCGGGCGGATGGTGACGGGTGCGCTGTTCATGGCGAAGGGCTAGCGGTTGATTTGGCTCAATGCCAGTTAAGGTTGAGACGCCTAAGTCCCGCCACTATCTCCTGTCAGGGAACGTTCTTCCGGAAAGACCTATGAGCGAAACCGCGACCCTCGAGCGCATGAACGCCGCTGCCTCGCCGCAGCGCGCACCCGTGCGGGCCAAGGACGACGCGGCGATGCTCAAGGCCGCGGCGAACCTTACGCGCGACCTCAACGTGCCTAACTCCGCGATCTACTGGGCGGACATGCTCGGCTCCGCGCTGCTCGGCTACGCAACGCTGTTTGCGGCGATGTTCGTCTATCCGAGCTGGGTCGCTATTGGCTGCGGGATCTTTTCGGTGCTTGCGCTCTACCGCGCGGGGTCGTTCATTCACGAGCTGACGCACATCAAGAAGGGCGCGGTGAAAGGCTTCCGCTTCACCTGGAACCTGATCGTCGGAGTGCCTTTGCTGATGCCGAGCTTCATGTACGAGGGCGTGCACAACCAGCACCACGCCAAGCGTTATTATGGGACGGTCGACGATCCCGAATATCTGCCGCTCGCGCTCATGCATCCGTGGACGCTTCCAGTATTCCTGATCGCCGCGGCGCTGGCGCCGATCGGAATGCTGATCAGGTTCGCGATCCTAGCGCCGCTGTCGCTGCTCTCGCCGAAGCTTCGTGCCATCGTCGTAGGCCGGTACTCCGGCCTGCAGATCAACCCCAAGTTCGTGCGCCCGAAAGCCGAAGGCGAGTTCGCACGGGATTGGGCATGGCAGGAGGCTGCAGCGAGCGTGTGGGCGATTGTGCTGCTCGCGATGGCCGCAACGGGCATCATTCCGGTGCGCGCCTTCCTGATCTTCCTCGCAGTTTGCTCGGGCGTCATGTTCCTCAACCAGGTCCGCACGCTCGTCGCGCACCTGTGGGAGAATGATGGAGAGCCGATGAGCGTCACCGCGCAGTTCCTCGACAGCGTTAACGTTCCGCCGCCGGGGACGCTGCCCGCGCTGTGGGCGCCGGTCGGCCTCCGCTACCACGCGCTCCACCACCTGCTGCCAGGGCTACCGTATCACGCGCTTGGCGAGGCGCACCGGCGCCTGTGCAAGGAGCTCGATCCCAGCTCGGTATATCACGACTCAAATCACCGCGGCCTCTCGCCGCTAGTGATCCGCTTGGCCGCCAGGACCTTGACGGGGCGGACAAAATCCGCTTGAGGGCAGCGCGTCCGGCGGGCTGAGGCTCGCCGTTGCCATTTGGGGTCTGGGGGCTGCCCCTATCAGCACCTGGCCGGGGATACCTCACACGGTCCCCTGACGAACGAAAGGAATGACCCATGCGCCATCGTGTTGGCGGCCGTAAGCTTCAGCGCACTTCCAGCCACCGCGCGGCACTGTTCCGCAACATGGCTGCCGCGCTCATCAAGCATGAGCAGATCACGACGACGACGGCCAAGGCGAAAGAGCTTCGCCCCTATGTCGAGAAGTTGATCACGCTCGCCAAGCGCGGCGGGCTTTCGAACCGCCGCCTCGCCCAGTCGAAGCTCATGGACGACGCCCAGCTCGCCAAGCTCTTCGACGTGCTCGCCCCGCGCTACGCCGCCCGCAACGGCGGTTACACGCGGATCATCAAAGCCGGCATCCGCAAGTCCGATGCAGCGCCGATCGCGGTCATCGAGTTCGTCGACCGTGACGAGAGCGCCAAGGGCCAGGACTCCGGCCCAGTCATGGCCGAGGAAGAGTTCGAAGCCGCCTAGGTTTCGCGGGCGATTCGTTTCGCCTGTGGATAAGTGGTAAGATGCGATTCGCCGAACCGGGGGGTCTGGCGAGTGCCTTACTATCGCCTCTACTTCATGGACCGCTACAGCGGCCACATCGACCACTTCCGCGAATTCGAAGCGGAGACGGACGATGCTGCCATGAACGTCTCCGAGACCTGGCGAGACGGTCGACCGATGGAGCTGTGGAACCTCGGCCGCAAGCTCCGGCGCTGGGAAATCGAGCCGACGTCCCCAGACTAACCTCTTGATTAACCTAACTGAACCGCGGGCAACGCGGAGTTAAGCACCGGTGCATGGCCGTAATGACATCAGCCATGATGATCGCCGTGCGCTGTGCTCGGCGAATCGCGTAGGAACGGGAGTCAGGCCATGAGGGCGATCACGAAGTTTCTGGCGGGCGGCGTCGCGATTGCAGCGCTGGCCGGTGCGGCGCCGGCGGCGGCGCAATATTACCCGGGGTATGGTTACCCCGGTTACGGTTATCCGGGCTATGGCGGCGGCATCGGCCAGGTCATCAGCCAGGTGTTCGGCGGAGGCTATGGCGGTTACGGCGGCTACGGCGCCTATGGCGGTTACAATGTGCCGGGCGGAAGCCAGGTGGCCGCGAACCAGTGCAGCGCCGCCGTGCAGCAGCGGCTCGGCGGCTACGGCGCCTACGGCTACGCCGGCGTTAACCGCGGCATCGGCATCCAGAGTGTCGAGATCCGTTCGAACGGCGGCTACAAGGTCCGCGGCGTGGCGAGCGGAGTCCAGTTCACTTGCCGCACCGATCCGCGCGGTTTCGTGACGGATGTCGACGTCAACAACGGCTACTACGGGCAGGGTTACGGCAACCCTTATTACGGGTCGGGCTACAACAACCCGTACAATCCGTACGCTGTCTACGGCTACCAGCGCTACTAAGCGTTGGGGGCGAGTGAGTGCGCCGGGGCTCCCGCGAGCTCCGGCGCATTTGCGTTTCAGGACCGCGGTCACTATCGGCCCGACATGACGGTCCAACCCACCGAATCCATCCTCATCGTCGACTTCGGCAGCCAGGTGACGCAGCTCATCGCGCGTCGCGTTCGCGAGGCCGGCGTCTATTGCGAAATCGCCCCCTTTAACTCCGCCGAAGAGACGTTCGAACGGCTTCAGCCCAAGGGCATCATCTTCTCAGGCGGCCCTGCTTCAGTGATCGAAGCGGAAAGCCCGACCGCGCCGCAGGTCCTGTTCGACGGCGGCCTTCCGCTGCTCGCCATCTGCTACGGGCAGCAGACCCTTCACCAGCAGCTTGGCGGCAAGGTCGTCGCCTCGGACCAGCGGGAGTTCGGCCGCGCCTTCATCGAGATTGTCGCGCCCTCCAGGCTGTTCGACGGCCTGTGGAACGTCGGCGACAAGCACCAGGTGTGGATGAGCCACGGCGACCGGGTCGAGACGCTGGCGCCGGGCTTCGAGGTCGTAGCGCGGTCGGAGGGCGCGCCATTCGCCATTGCGACCAACGAAGAAGCCAAGCGCTACAGCCTGATGTTCCACCCGGAGGTCGTGCACACTCCGGACGGTGGCAAGCTCCTCGCCAATTTCGTCCGCCACGTGTGCGGCTGCGCCGGCGACTGGACCATGGCGAGCTTCAAGGAAGCCAAGATCGCCGACATTCGGGAACAGGTTGGTAACGGCCGAGTGATCTGCGGACTGTCCGGAGGCGTCGACAGTGCCGTCGCCGCGGTGCTGATCCACGAAGCGATCGGCGACCAGCTAACCTGCGTGTTCGTCGACCATGGGCTCATGCGCATGGGCGAGGCCGAGCAGGTCGTGAGCCTGTTCCGCAACAGCTACAACATTCCGCTCGTCCATGTGGATGCGAGCGCCGATTTCCTCGGCGGACTCGAGGGAGTCACCGATCCGGAGAAAAAGCGGAAGTTCGTCGGCGCCGAATTCATCAACGTGTTTGAGGCCGAGGCCAAGAAGATCGGCGGCGCCGACTTCCTGGCGCAGGGTACGCTCTACCCGGACGTGATCGAGAGCGTCAGCTTCACCGGCGGCCCTTCGGTGACGATCAAGAGCCATCACAATGTGGGCGGCCTCCCCGAGCGGATGAACATGAAGCTCGTCGAACCATTGCGCGAACTGTTCAAGGACGAGGTGCGCGAGCTCGGCCGCGAGCTTGGCCTCCCTGAGGCGTTCGTCGATCGTCATCCGTTCCCCGGGCCGGGTCTTGCCATCCGCATTCCCGGCGAGGTCACGAAAGAAAAGTGCGATATCCTTCGGAAGGCCGATGCGATCTATCTCGAGGAGATCCGTAACGCTGGCCTGTACGATGCGATCTGGCAGGCCTTCGCAGTGCTCCTGCCGGTGCGAACCGTCGGCGTGATGGGCGATTATCGCACGTATGATTATGTCTGTGCGCTTCGCGCCGTGACAAGCGTCGATGGAATGACCGCCGACACCTTCCACTTCGATCCCGAGTTCCTGAGCCGGGTCGCAACGCGGATTGTGAACGAGGTCAATGGAATCAACCGCGTCGTTTACGATTACACGTCGAAACCTCCG
>DASUCP010000157.1:0-5911 GCA_036275975.1 Sphingomicrobium sp. | reverse complement strand
GGACGCCCAGCCGGACGAATATGAAGTCGCGCTCGCAGCCCACCGGATGGAAGAGCGCACGACCGTCCAAGTCCGTCAGATCCACAGCAAGTGGGCGGGCCTCAGGACCTTTACCGCCGATCGCCACCCGGCCGTCGGCTTTGCTCCTGACGCGGAAGGCTTCTTCTGGCTCGCGGGGCAAGGCGGGTTCGGACTTCAGACCTCGCCGGCAATTGCGCGGATCACGGCTTCGCTAATCGTGGGTGAGCCCTGGCCAATAGCTGAGGTCAGCGCCGAGGAGCTAAGTCCCGCCCGATTCGTCCGGCAGCCGGCATAGGTCGACCCACCGCTCGGCTACCAAATCGAACAGCCGTTGCGTCGGCATTTCCACCGAGGTGTTGATCGAGCCGCCGGCCGGATAGACCACGTCGAAGACTCGCAGCGATACGTCGAGATAGACCGGGAGCGGCTGCTTGAGCCCGAACGGGCAGACGCCACCGACCGGATGGCCTGTGATCTCGAGTGTCTCCTCTGGTCCGAGCATCCGCGGCCGGGCGCCGAACTCGTCCTTGCACTTTCGGTTATCGAGGCGCGCGTTGCCGCGCGTGCAGAGGAGGAAGAGGTGATCGCCCGCACGGACTGCGAGCGTCTTGGCGATGCGGCCAGGTTCGACATTCAGCGCGACAGCCGCCGTGTCCACCGTCGCCGTCGTGCCTTCGACCTCGATGATCGGCAGGTCCGGCGCGTGCTCGGCGAGCCACGCTTTGACCGATTCGAGACTCATTCGCCCACCAGGTGAAGCGCGATCTGCCGCCCAGGCGTGTTCCGGCGATGCTCGAACAGGAAGATGCCCTGCCAGGTGCCGAGTAGCGGCTTGCCTCCCTGCACGGGGATCGAGAGCTGTGTCGAGGTCAGGGCGCTCCGCAGGTGCGCAGGCATATCGTCGGGCCCCTCGTCGTCATGCTCATATTGCTCGCTCTCGGGTGCGATGTGCTCGAAATAGCGTTCTAGATCGCGCCTGGCCGATGGGGCCGCATTTTCCTGAATTACAAGGGAGGCCGAGGTGTGGCGGCAATAAAGGGTCAGCAAACCATCCCGAATCGCGCTTTCGGTGACGAATTGGCGCACGTCATTCGTAAATTCGTGCAGCCCGACGCGACTCGCGCGAATCGACAATGTTGTGCTCGACTGCCGCAACATGGGGTGCCGCTAGCGCAGGCTTCGAAGCCGCGCCAGCACTCACGAGATCGATTGAATTGGAGGCAAGACAAAAGCGTCCGCCGAGCGGCAGACGCTTTCTAAGTCTTTGATTGTAGGTCCGGTTTGCGACCGGGCTGAAAGCTTAGCCGCTTCCGCCCGTTCCGCTCCAGCCGGAACCCAGGAGCCAGCTCCAGAAGCCGCGTACGGCAACCTTATTCTTCATTTTCCCGTCCCCGTTCTTCAACTGCGATTCGGCAGCTGCGAGGATATTAACCCTAATCGTTATGGTTTACAAATGATTCACCACGTTTGGCGCAGGTGCGCCCCCAGAGCTTCCCGATTTCTTCGTTCAACTTGGAGGATTTAGGCGGCGGAGCGTTTGCGGTCGGTAGAGATGCGCTTCGTCAGCGTTTCAAGGCTCATCGGCCGGCCGATGGCGAAGCCCTGCGCGATGTCGCACTTCATCTCGATCAAGAGGTCGAGGATCTCGCGATGCTCGACGCCCTCGGCGACGACCTCGCGGCCGAGCGAATGAGCGAGGCCGATGGTCGACTGAACCATCAGCCGGTCGCTGCGGTTGTCGACCATGCCCTTGACGAAACTCTGGTCGATTTTGATTTCGGTCGCCGGGATTTTCTTCAGATATTCTAGCGTCGATAGCCCGGTGCCGTAATCGTCGATTGCGATGTTCACGCCGAGGTCGCGCAAGCGTGCGATCATTTCCAAACCCTCGCCGCTGCCGGCGAGCGCAGCCGTCTCAGTCAGTTCCAACGTCAGGCACCGAGGCGCGAGGCCGTGCCGTGCAAGTAGCGCGGAAAGGCGCAGCGGAAATCCCTTGTCGGTCAACAGCCGGGCCGACAGGTTGACGGCGATGTTGAAGGCCGGACCGCGCTTGTTGATCTGCGCGGCTGCGCTGACGGCCTTCTCGAGCACGAAATCGGTGAGCTTCCCGATGCGGTTATGCTGCTCGGCCGCCGCGACGAATTCGGAGGCCGCGATGGGTCCCTTGTTGGGATGCGTCCAGCGCGCCAGCGCCTCGGCTCCGATGATTTGCCGCGAGGCAACATCGAGCTTGGGCTGATACGCGACCCACACTTCGCCGCGGTCGATCGCTTCGTCGAGCTGGCTCAGCATGGACAGCTTCCAGGAAGCATCCTGGAGGCTGTCCGGATCATGATATTTCCACTTCAGCCCGTCGTGGGCGGCCTCGTCCGCAGCCACGAGCGCGCTTGCCAGTCGATTGGCGAGGGACCGGCTGCTTCCAACCTCGACCCCGAAAGATATCGCGAGATCGATCGACAGGCCGTTTACCCGGGCGGGATTCCGGAACAGTGAATAAAGCGCATCCAGGTGGTTGGCGAACGGCGCATTCGGCTCTTCGAACCAGGCGAAGATGCCGCCGTCCCCTTGGTAGAGGATCTTGTCAGAGGCGCCCACGCGCAGTCGCGAGACGACTTGGTCGATCAGGTGGCGCTCACCCTCAGCAGGCAGCGTCGCGACGATTTCTTCGTAGTTGAAGATTCGCGCGGCAATGAGAGCCTGCTTTCGCCCGTCGCGGCTGGTGCGGAGCGCGTTGAGATTCGGCAGGTTCGACACGGGGTTGACCAACCCTCGGCTGCGGAACCGATGCCAGAACAGGACGGTTCCGACCAAGAGGATAACGAAGAGCGCCGGAGTGACATCGAGATAAATCAGCGTGGCATCGAGCGCTGTCGGCCCAAGTAGGAACAGAAACAATCCGCCGACGAGCAACGCGACCTGATCTCGCGGCTTTCGGCGGTAGATTGCCGCGGCCACTATGGCGAGGGATACGAGAAACAGTGGAATCCAGCCTAGAGACAGTGGCGTTCCCGCCTTCAGAGTCTCGGCGCCGATGATTTGGACATAGGCTCCGCCCATCTTGCCTGTGCCGGGGATGAAATATTGATCGCCGAGTGCCTCGGTGGTCCAGCCGACGACAACGTCTTTGCCGCGCAGCGCTTGCCGATCGACTCGACCTTTCAGCACGTCCGAAGCGGAGATGGCGGGGATCGTCGTGGGGTCCACCGAATAGTCAGGCATGAAAGTCTGATCGGTCCGGCCGCTTCGGCGCGCGAGCTCTGCTGCGTAAGATGGGAGCGGCCTGCCGCCGATGGTCAGGGCATAAGGCAAGCTCCAGACTGCGTTCTGGTAATTGTACTTTGCGCTGATGTTGCCGGCCCTGGCGTATCGGGCGAACTGTGGAAGGGTCGCGGCATCGAGCTGCAGGCCCCCTTCGGGCCCGGAACGCGTTCGGACGGCGAGATAAACCCGGTTCGATCGCTTGAGCGAATCCGCGAACAGCATATCGTCCCTGGCGTCTGTAGGATCGTTGAACGTCAGGTCGAAGAAGATGCGCTTGGCGCCGGCGCTGGTCAGCGTATCCGTGAGATGAGCGAAATCCCTACGCGGCCACGGCCAACGGCCGATCTCTCGAAGCGAGCGTTCGTCGATCTTTACGAGCACGATGTCGCCGCTGGCGCTGTGACGGTGCAGACTGTTGCGTGTAGCGCGCAGTAGATCTTCGGCAATTTCGCCGAAGCCGATGAGCCCGAAAATCACCCCGGCGAGAGCCGTCCACAGCAGCAGCTTCCAGGGCTTCGGCTCGGGCCTGACGGGTTTGGGCGTCGACACGCTCGTACGCATGCGCGCGAAAAGGTTATTAAATCGCTAACCGTATACCGATTAACGAACGCTCGGCAGCGTCAAACCCGAAAGCCTCTGTCCTACGCGGCTGATTTGTGCATGGATGCGCCCGATGCGCTGGGAAGGGGCATTCGAAGCTGCTCAATTTCTGTCGCTCGTTTCGCGCGCACGCGTGTGGACGCGCGCGCGTACGAGCGCTGCGATTGCTGCGTTTCGCCCGATTGGAGAGGCTTGATGGACTTCATCTCGATCCTGTCGATTTTCGTGCTCGCCTGCTTCGTCGGCTATTACGTTGTCTGGTCGGTTACACCGGCGCTCCACACGCCGCTGATGAGCGTAACCAACGCGATCTCTTCCGTGATCGTCGTTGGTGCTTTGATCGCCGCCGCAGCGGGCGGCCACGCGAGCTCGAAGTGGCTCGGTCTGGTCGCTGTCGCGCTGGCGAGCGTGAACATCTTCGGTGGCTTCGCCGTCACCCAGCGGATGCTTTCGATGTACAAGAAGAAGGACCGCTAGGCCGATGCACACCGACCTGATCGTCGCGGTGCCGACCTGGGTGCTACTTGCTTACCTCGTTTCAGGCGTCTGCTTCATTTTGGCGCTGCGGGGTCTGTCGAGTCCGGAGAGCAGCCGCCGAGGCAATCTCACCGGCATGCTTGGCATGACCATTGCGGTGGTCACCACTCTGGCGACGCACCAAATCGCGTCGCTGCCCGAGATCATCGGGGCGATGGTGATCGGCGGCGGGATCGGCCTTGTCACCGCGCGCAAGATCCAGATGACCGCGATGCCGCAGTTGGTTGCGGCCTTTCACAGCCTCGTCGGCATGGCTGCGGTGCTTGTGGGCGCCGCGGCCTACCTGAATCCGGAGGCGTTCGACATCGGCGTTCGGGTCACTCCGATAGCAACGCCTTCCTTCGTCAGCATCTTCCCCCAGAGCCGCATCGAGATGGGCCTCGGCGTTGCGATCGGCGCCATCACCTTTTCGGGTTCGGTCATCGCCTTCCTGAAGCTCAACGGCAACATGTCGGGCAAGCCTATCCTGTTGCCGCTTCGGCACTTCATCAATCTCGGAACCTTGCTCGCGATCCTGGTGCTGATTGCCTACTTCACGCAGGACCAGTCGCCGTTGGTGTTCGGCCTCATCGCGGGCTTGAGCTTCGCGATCGGCTTCCTGCTGATCATTCCGATCGGCGGTGCGGACATGCCGGTCGTGATCTCGATGCTGAACAGCTATTCGGGCTGGGCAGCTGCGGCGATGGGGTTCACGCTCCACAACACCGCG
Source organism: Sphingomicrobium sp. (assembly GCA_036275975.1). Taxonomy (GTDB): domain Bacteria; phylum Pseudomonadota; class Alphaproteobacteria; order Sphingomonadales; family Sphingomonadaceae; genus Sphingomicrobium. The sequence continues at coordinate 783 of DASUCP010000157.1, read as the reverse complement.
ATGGTGATCACCGGCGCGCTGGTCGGGAGCTCGGGCGCGATCCTCAGTTACATCATGTGCCGCGCGATGAATCGCAGCTTCATCTCGGTCATCGCTGGCGGGTTCGGAGCGGTCGCGACTGGCGGCGACGCAGCAGCGATCGACCGCCCCTACAAGCGCGGCTCGGCGGAGGATGCCGCCTTCCTCATGAGCCAGGCCGAGCAGGTGATCATCGTGCCCGGCTACGGAATGGCCGTCGCGCAAGCGCAGCATGCGGTGCGCGAGATGGCCGACCTGCTGAAGGCGAAGGGGGTGACCGTCAAATATGCGATCCACCCGGTTGCCGGCCGCATGCCGGGTCACATGAACGTGCTGCTCGCAGAGGCGAATGTGCCCTATGACGAGGTCTTTGAGCTCGAAGACATCAACAGCGAGTTCGCGCAGACGGATGTCGCCTACGTCATCGGCGCGAACGACGTGACCAACCCGGCCGCGAAGAACGACAAAAGCTCGCCGATCTACGGCATGCCTGTTCTGGACGTGGAGAAGGCGCGCACCTGTCTCTTCGTGAAGCGCTCGATGGGCGGGGTTGGCTATGCCGGCATCGACAACGAGCTTTTCTACAAGGACAACACCATGATGCTTCTCGGCGACGCCAAGAAGATGACGGAAGAGATCGTAAAAGCCCTCGGATGAACCCGAGTAGCTTTTGCGATCTCGTGAAGGCGCTCGGCTGACGGAGCCGATTGGCGGTTCGTCGCACTGACATTAATTTTGCGGTAAATCAGCTATTTACGTCTTGTC
>DASUCP010000156.1:0-7501 GCA_036275975.1 Sphingomicrobium sp. | reverse complement strand
CAGGTTATGGGATGGCGACGGCACAGGCGCAACACGCAGTGCGCGAATTGGCGGAGATGTTGGAGCATCGCGGCGTTATCGTCAAATATGCCATTCACCCGGTAGCCGGACGTATGCCCGGGCATATGAACGTGCTGCTTGCCGAGGCGAACGTGCCTTATGACGAGGTGTTCGAGCTCGAGGACATCAACAGCGAGTTCGCGCAGACCGACGTCGCCTATGTGATCGGCGCCAACGACGTCACCAATCCAGCCGCGAAGAATGATAAGAGCTCGCCGATCTACGGCATGCCTGTGCTCGACGTGGAGAAGGCGCGTACTTGCCTGTTCGTGAAGCGCTCGATGGGTGGCGTCGGCTATGCCGGCATCGACAACGAGCTCTTCTACAAGGACAACACGATGATGCTTCTCGGCGACGCCAAGAAGATGACCGAGGAGATCGTAAAAGCGCTCGGCTGAACCCGAGTGCTTTTTTGATCTGTCAAGGCGCTGGGCTGACGCGGGGCAGGTGGATGTCTGTGATCATGCAGCGGAGGCTGCCGCCACCAACGGCGTCGATCGTCGGAATGTCGGCCTTGATCAGCTCGCCGAAGCGCTCCAGGGCCCGGAGCTGCTCCGGCCTGTAGCTCCGCCGAGCGGCTGAGGAGAGGGCGATCACCGGTCCGCTTCGCCCCTTCAGTTCGATCAGGTTGCAAGCAAACTGGCGCATTTGCTCGTAGTCGACCTCGATCAGGGCTCGTCCGCCGCTCTCGATCTCGCCGATCAGGATCTCGCGATATTCGGGCGCAATCGCCTCGGTGCACAAGACCGCGAACCCGGCGCCGAAGCTTATCGCGACGTTGGTGTGATAGATCGCCTTTCCCGAGCGGTCGTGGGCGTCGAACAGCAAGGTTGAATAATCGAGCCGGTCGTCGAAATCGGCAATCACCGTCGCATCGGTGCGCGGGCTGAGGTTGGCGTAAGCTCGCCGCGCCGGGCGGTCGAGCACGAGGCTTCCGGTACCTTCGAGGAAATGCCCGTGCTTCTCATGGAAACTGAGGTCGATCGTCCGCCGGACGTCGAACCCATTCGCGGTCAGAAGTGACTTCAGTGCTTCGTGATTTCGCTCCAGGCGGCGCGCGGCCGTGGCCATCGGGTAAAGCACCATCGTCCCGTCGGCGTGGAAGGTGACCCAGTTGTTCGGGAAGATGGCGTCAGGCTTTGCCGGATGCGGCGTATCTTCGAGGATTAGCACCTGCAGGCCCGCTGCGGCCAGCGCTTCGACGGCGGCATCGAACTCGCGGAGCGCGGAGCCCACGTCGGCGCCGGCATGGGCGAAGACGTTCGATTCCGCTGCTTCGGCGTGGAAGTCGAAGCTCGCGGGCCGCACCATCAGCACCGTTCTGCTGGTTTGAGGTTCCCCGCTCACACCGCATTTTCGGCCTGGAGAGGGCTGGTTGGCAAGCGCCGCAACGGCTCGGCGCAATGCCGATTCATTCTGCGGTAAATCAGCGCGTTACCACTTGCCGCCCCAAATGAGTTGGCAGAGACTTCAAAGCTGATCCGATTCTCATCGGGTACGCTTCGGAATTGGGGGACTTCATTGCGCAAGCTGGGCATTGTCGGCGGCACGAGCTGGTCCTCGACCGCGCTTTATTACGACCATATCAACCGCGGCATCGCGCAGCGCCTCGGCGGGTTGCACAGCGCGCGCCTCGCGATTGAGAGCCTCGACCTCGCTCCGGTCGCGGAGCTGGAGCACGCTGGAGATTGGGATGCGGTCGCGAAGATCGAAATCGACGCCGCGAAGAACCTCGCAGCTGGCGGCGCGGACGGACTGCTGATCGCTTCCAACACCGGCCACAAATGCTACGACGCGGTGGCCAAGAACGTCGACATTCCCGTCCTCCACATCGGCGACGCGACTGCCGATCGCCTGGTCGCTGACCGGCGCACCAAAGTCGCGCTGCTGGGCACGCGCTTCACCATGACCGAGGCGTACGTCCGCAGCCGCCTTGAGGGCCGCGGCATCTCGCTGGTTCCGATCGACGCGTCATGGATGAAGGAGGTCGACCGGATCATCTTCGAGGAACTCGCCGCCGGCCGCGTCGTCCGCGACAGCCAACGCAAGCTCAAGACGCTGATCACCGAGCTCGCCAAGCAGAAGGTCCAGGCCGTCGTCCTCGGCTGCACCGAGCTGGTGCTAGCCGTCGACGTGAAGGCGAACGTCCTGCCGGTCTACGACACGACCGCGATCCACGCCCGCGCCGCGGTCGAATGGATGCTGGCCAAGCCGGAGGAGGCGAGGGCGGCCGCCTGACCCCTCGCGTGACGGAACGCTAGCCCTTATCTCGGCTGCGTGAGCAAGGCCGACCGTCCAGACCATCCCGGAGCCGCCGAGCGCTTCAACGAGGAGCAGGCGACCTATGCCGTGCGCGGCGCGGATCAGCCGGATCTCGAGAAGGGCGTCGCCGCGATCCGGGAGGTGTGGAAGACGCTGCCGTCGCGACCCGGCGTGTATCGGATGCAGGATGCCCGCGGCGACGTGCTCTACGTCGGCAAGGCGCGGGTGCTGAAGAATCGGGTCACCAACTACACCCAGGTCGGGAAGCTTCCGAAGCGGCTGCAGCGGATGGTCGCTCAGACGCGATCGATGACCATCGTCACGACCCGGACGGAAGCCGAGGCGCTGCTGCTCGAAGCGCAGCTGATCAAACGCTTCCGTCCGCCCTACAACGTGCTCCTGCGGGACGATAAAAGCTTCCCGTTCATCCTGCTTCGCGAGGACCACGAATTTCCCCGCATTCAGAAACATCGCGGTGCGCGGCGGATCAAAGGCCAATATTACGGCCCCTTCGCGAGCGCCGGTTCGGTCACGCGAACGCTTAACGCGCTTCAGAAGTTGTTCCTTCTAAGAAGCTGTTCCGACAGCTTTTTCGCGAACCGTTCGCGGCCGTGCCTGCTTTACCAAATCAAGCGCTGTTCGGCGCCCTGCGTCGGCCGGATTAGCGATGGAGATTATGGTGAGCTGGTCGGAGAGGCGAAGGAGTTCCTCGCGGGCAAGTCGACGGGAGTGCAGTCGCGCCTGAGCAAGCTGATGGCGCAGGCTGCGGAGAAGCAGGACTACGAGCTGGCCGCTGTCTACCGTGACCGTCTCCGCGCGCTGACGTACATCCAGGGCAGCCAGACGGTGCATGCCGAGGGCCTCGGTGACGCCGACGTGTTTGCGCTCGCTTGCAAGGCCGGTTCGATGTCGATCCAGGCCTTCTTCATCCGCGGGGGCCAGAACTGGGGTCATCGCGCCTTCTTCCCGGCGCACACGAACGACGTGCCCGAAATGGAGGTCCTGTCGAGCTTCCTGGTCCAGTTTTACGAGGACATGCCGCCGCCGAAGCGCATCCTCGTCGACCGGGAGCTTGGCGACCGAGCGCTCCTTGAGGAGGCGCTCTCGGCTCGGGCCGATCGCAAGGTCGCCATCGAAATCCCGCAGCGGGGCTCCCGGCGTAAGCTGATGGACCAGGCGAAACGCAATGCCGAGGAAGCGCTTGACCGGCGGCTCGCCGAAACGACCACCCAGGGCAAGATCCTGCGCGAGCTGGCCGACACGTTCGAGCTCGGCGAAGTGCCGAAGCGAATCGAAGTCTACGACAACAGCCACATCATGGGCACCAACGCGACTGGGGCAATGATCGTCGCCGGCCCCGAGGGCTTCCGCAAAAACAGCTATCGAAAGTTCAACATCAAGCGCCCGGAAACCCAGCCGGGCGACGACTTCGCGATGATGCGCGAGGTGCTCGAGCGGCGGTTCGCACGGCTCGAGAAGGAGGACCCCGACCGTCAGAGCGGCGAATGGCCCGACCTGCTGCTGATCGACGGCGGCAAGGGGCAGCTGTCGGCGGTGTGCGAAGTCATGGAGGACATGGGCGTCCACGACGTGCCGGTCGTCGGCGTTGCCAAGGGACCGCATCACGGACGCGAGGGGCGCGAGATCTTCCACCTGCTCGGCGGCCGCGAGATCACTCTCCAGCCGAACTCCGCTTTATTGTTCTACCTCCAGCGCTTACGCGACGAAGCGCACCGGTTTGCGATCGGCACTCACCGGGCGAAGCGGGCGAAGAGCTTGACCACGTCGACGCTCGATGAAGTTCCGGGGATCGGTCCCAACCGCAAGCGCGCGCTGCTGATGCACTTCGGCACCGCACGGGCTGTCAAAGGCGCGGCGCTGGACGACCTCGAGAAGGCGCCCGGGATCAGCAAGGCGATGGCGCGCCAGCTTTACGATTACTTTCATCCGCGGGGCTGACCGAAGCCGAGGCGGCAAGTAGGCCAAGCAGTACCCAGATGTGCCGCGAGTCTTCGATTCCGACGCCAAGGCCTTGATAGACGAGCGCGTTGAGCAAGGTGAGCCCCAGGATGAGGCGAGCCTTCTGAGAACCGCCCGCATCTCGCGAGAAAGTCAGGCGCACCACATAGGCAATCAGCGCCGCCAGGCCCGCCAATCCGACGACGCCGGCCTGCGCGGCAATGTTGAGGAACACATTGTGAGCATCCGTCAGCTCCTGCAGGTTCCCTGACGGGTCCCGATAGCGGACGAACGCAGCGTCGATCCCGATGCCGTGACCCAGCCATGGGTGACGCAGGAACTCGTCGAATGCCGAGCCCCAGGTCAGGAACCGTCCCCCGGGTGCGAGGATCAGTCTGGTCCCGGGCACATGAATCAAGAACGGGGCCGTCGGATGCAGGATCGGCGTGACTGCCAGCGCCACAATGAATGCGAATGCACAGGCGGCCGCGATGCCGAGGGCCAGCCGCGACTTTCTCAGCAGCCAGGCCGCAGTGCCGAGTGCCAGCGCGATACCCCCGAGGCCGGGCGAGATGGTGGGGAGCGCGGCGATCAGAATACCGGCCAGCGACAGTAGGGCGAGCCTGCGCGAAAGCCATTTCTGCTGCCACGCGACTAGCAACAGCCCAAGCGAAACAGTCAGGTAGTTGCACGCCATGTTCGCGTCGAAAAAGCTGAGCGCCACGCGGGGATAATGCCCGGGCGGCAGGGTTCCGAAGTAGAAGACGCTGTACTGATAAAGCGCGCTGCCGGGGTCTATCGCGAACGCCGCGAGGCTGGCGAGGCAGAGGAGCGCGAGCGCGCCGCTTACGGCGATCCAGGTAATCGTCGCCCGGCGCAACATTGCCTCGCTTCGCACCACGACGACGGTCACTGCGGTCAACCCAACAAGATAAAGCTCGGTCGCCATCTTGAACGCGCTTCGCGCAGGGTCGGCGCTCACCAACATCGACGGAGCAAGCGCCAACACGTAGATGATGAGCATCGTGAAGACCGGCTGCCAGCGCAGGCGGCGCCGCCTTACCGAGATCTCGATTGCGACTGTGATGAAGAGCAGGACGAAGACAAAGTCGGCGAAGATGATCGGATAGTGGACGGTCGGCTTCATCAGTGGCAGCAGGGCGATGACCGCCAGAAGCAGCCAGTCGCCGGGCAACAAGCGCTTCGGTTCCGCCGAGTTCATGTCTCACCCCCGTTCGGCTAGGTGGCTAACCCATGCGGTCAGAGACTCAAGCGATCGTCTGTGCCCTGCGCAATCATGGCGAGCACGGCGCCGTCGTTCGGCTGATGACTCCGGCCGACGGTCTCGTCGCGGCTTATGTGCGTGGCGCGCGAGGGCGGCGGATGCGTCCGGTGCTAATTGCCGGCAATTCAGTGCAGGCGCAGATCTCGGCTCGCACCGAAACGCAGCTCCCTCAGGCGAGCGTCGAGCTGATCCATAGCCGCGCTCCGCTGCTGTCGGAACCGCTCCTCGCCGCCGCCATCGAATGGGCCACGGTGCTGACGGCGACCGCATTGCCGGAGGGCCAGCCCTATCCGCCGCTTTACCAGGCGCTTGAAGGGCTGCTCGACGCGATCGAAGCTGCCCCGTCGGCGGGCGGCTGGGGCACTGCGTTGGTCCGGTACGAGCTGCTGCTCCTCGCGGAGCTTGGATTCGGCCTCGATCTCGAGCGCTGCGCGGTGTCGGGTTCCAACGACGACCTGGTTGCGGTCAGCCCCAAGTCGGGGCGGGCCGTCAGCGCCGCCGAGGCTGAGCCTTATGCAGGGAAGCTGCTCGGCTTGCCGCGCTTCGTCCGCGAAGGCGGACGTGCATCCTGGGACGAAATTGCTCAAGGCCTCGATCTGACCGGGCACTTCCTCCTCCGCGATGTCCTGACGGACCGCTCGCGAGTGATTGGCGAGGCGCGCGCCAGGCTTACCGAACGGCTTCGGCGCGCGGGGGGTATTGCCTAGTTGTTTGCGCATCCACGGCCGCTAAAGATGAGCGCGTGAATACCGATACGCTCGCGATGCTGTTCCCCAATGTCGCGCTGACGCGCGGGATCACGGTTCGCGTCGCGGTCAGCTTTCTTGCCGAGCAGTCGGACCCTTCGTCGAACCGCTGGTTCTGGTCCTACCATGTTCGGATCGAGAATGGCTCGGACGTCGCAGTTCAGTTGCTGTCGCGGAGCTGGACCATCGTCGATGGGCGCGGGACCGTGCATGAGGTCGTGGGCGAGGGGGTGGTCGGAGAAATGCCGCTGATCGCGCCCGGAGCTAGCTTCGATTATGTTTCCGGCTGTCCGCTCGACACTTCGGACGGGGCAATGAGCGGCAGCTACCGCATGGTCGACGAGAACGGCAGTGCGTTTGATGTCGAGATCCCAAACTTTCAACTGCTCAGCGCCTGAAGTGTGATAGCCCGTTCGCGCACGATCGTCCTTGCCGCGAACAGCCTTTGGTACATCACGAATTTTCGAATGGGACTGGTCCGAGCCCTTCGCGATGGCGGCTATCGTCCGATCGTCGTTGCTCCGTCGGACCCGAAGAATGACCCTCGACTTGCGGAGCTCGGGATCGAGTTCGTGCCGATCGAAGTCGATCGCAAGGGCCTCAACCCTCTTGCGGAGCTCTTTCTCTTGGCGCGGCTCAGGCGTTTGCTCCGGCGCCTGCGTCTGTTCGCCTATATCGGCTTCACCATAAAGCCGAACATCTATGGCGCGCTCGCCGCCTCCACTTTTGGAATTCCCGTGATCGCGAATGTCAGCGGACTTGGGACGGCGTTCATCCGACCGGGCGCGCTGCAACGGATCGTGACAGGCCTCTACCGCGTCGCGTTTCGTCGCGCGGTCGTATTCTTCGAGAATGCCGACGACCGTCGGCTCTTCGTCGACCGAAAGATCGTGCGAGCGGAACAGACGCGACTGGTGCCGGGCTCGGGAATCGATCTCGACAGGTTTGCCGTCGCCGACTTGCCTTCGGGAGGCGTGATCTTCCTGTTGATTGCGCGCCTCATCGGCGACAAGGGCGTGCGGGAGTTCGTCGAGGCGGCGCGCAGCTTGCGCCCGCAGATGCCGGATTCCCGCTTCCAGCTCCTCGGCGGCATCGACGAGGGAAACAGGACATCCATCCAGCGGTCAGAGCTCGACGCGTGGGTGGAAGAGGGTGTCATCGAATATTTCGGCGAAACCGACGATGTGAG
>DASUCP010000155.1:0-16103 GCA_036275975.1 Sphingomicrobium sp. | reverse complement strand
GGGGCATCCGACTATATAGAGAAGATGCGGGCCTGCCACGTCATTGTGGACCAGGACGAACGCGAGCGGATCATCCGCGAAGGCGCTGCGGCGGCGGCCGTGGAGGCGGGTCTTCAGCTGATCGAGGACGAAGCCCTTGTCGTCGAGAATGCAGGTCTTACCGAGTGGCCGGTGCCGCTCGTCGGCCGGTTCGACGACGAATATCTCGACGTGCCACGCGAGGTGATCGTCCTCACGATGCGCACGAACCAGAAGTATTTCGCATGCACCGACGGTGGCGGGCTGCTCGCTCCCGCCTTCGTGTGCGTCGCCAATGTCGCTGCGAAGGACGGTGGCGCAGCGATCGTGGACGGCAACCGGCGAGTTCTTGCCGCGCGCCTGGCGGATGCGCGGTTCTTCTGGGAGCAGGACCTCAAGGTTCCGTTGGAAGAGCAGGCGCGAAAGCTCGGCGGAATCGTCTTCCACGAGAAGCTGGGGACCGTCGCCGACAAGGTCGAGCGCGTCGCGAAGCTCGCGCGCTGGCTCGTCGAAACGGCAGTCGTCAGAGCCGACGCAAATCAGGTCGACCACGCGGCTCGGCTGGCGAAGGCGGACCTGGTCACCGGAATGGTCGGCGAGTTCCCTGAACTGCAGGGGGTGATCGGCGGCTATCTCGCTGAGGCGCAAGGCGAAGCCGAGGACATCTCACACGCCATCCGCGACCATTACAAGCCCGTGGGACCGGGCGACGAGGTGCCCAGCGCGCCGGTCACAGTGGCCGTGGCGCTGGCGGACAAGCTGGACACAATCTCGACTTTCTTCGGCATCGACCAGAAACCGACGGGATCGAAGGACCCGTTTGCGTTACGGCGAGCGGCGATCGGGTCAATCGAGCTGATCGTCCGCAATGGGCTGAGGTTGCCTCTGGCTGAGGCGATCCGCGGCAGCCTGGCGATCCGCGCGGGGCAGGCGAAAGGTAGCGACGCGGCGCACCGGCTCGACCGGACCGCTCCCGAGGTGCTCGACTTTTTCGCCGATCGTCTGAAGGTCCAACAGCGCGAAGCGGGCGTGCGACACGACCTGATCGACGCTGTCTTCGCGCTGGGCGGAGAGGATGATCTCGTGCGCCTTCTCGCACGCGTCAGTGCGCTTCAGCAGTTCGTCGAGACCGAGGACGGGGCAGACCTGCTCACCGCGTACAAACGCGCTGCAAACATCTTGAAGAAGGAGAAGTGGGCGGGCACGTCGGGCAAGGGCGGTGACGATCTCGCCGCCGAGGAGGAGGGGGCGCTGGTCAGGGCTCTCGACAAGGCGGAGCCGAAAGCGTCCGCTGCGATCGACAAAGAAGACTTCACGGCGGCGATGGCGGCGCTCGCGTCGCTGCGGAAGCCGATCGACGACTTCTTTGATCATGTGACGGTGAACGACCCCGATCTGACGAAGCGCGAGCGGCGGCTGAACCTGCTGATGCGCTTCCGCGATGCCGTGAACCGTGTGGCCGATTTTTCGAGGATCGAGGGGTAGCTGGCTGTGCTCCTGCGAAGGCAGGAGCCCAGACGTTCTTCTTAGGACTGGGTCCCTGCCTGCGCAGGGACACGAGATCACATCGGGCGCTCGTCGCGGTCGCGGTCTTTCACGGCGGCGTTGCGAAGGCTGTCGCGCTCGCGCCATTCCTTCTCACGCTCGGCGTGGTCCTGCTCGAGCGCTTCGCGCCGGTCGACTTCGCTCTTGTAGCGCGACTTCCATTTGCGCCGGCCGCCTGCGGTGAGAAACACGCCGATCAGCAGCCCCAGCAGAAAAACGAGGATGCAGATCGCCCACAGATTCGGATCGGAGGTGATGTTCATTGCGCTTCCCCAACGGCAGTGGAGTCGCAGCGACTACGCTTCAGCGCGCCGCTGCGTTCCGCTTAACTGTGGAGGAAGTTGTCGTGGATCGAACAGCTCGCCGGGCCGAGGATGACCACGAACAGCGTCGGCAGAATGAACAGGATCAGCGGCACTGTCATGATCGCCGGCAGGCGAGCCGCTTTCTCTTCCGCGCGCATCATGCGCTGGTGGCGGAACTCGGCCGAGAGCACGCGCAGCGCGGATGCGAGCGGAGTGCCGTATTTCTCGGTCTGGATCATGGTCGTGACGACGCCGCGCACCGCCTCGAGGTCGACGCGGTTGGCGAGATTCTCAAACGCCTGGCGCCGCTCGTTTAGGAAGCCTAGCTCGATCGCCGTGAGGCCGAACTCGTCGCCAAGCTCGGGATAGGCCTTGCCGAGCTCGCGAGACACGCGGCCGAAGGCGGCATCGACGGTAAGGCCGGCTTCCGCGCAGATGACCAGCAGGTCGAGCGCGTCGGGAAGACCCTTGCGGATCGCATTGCTGCGTTTGTTGACCTTGTTCTTAAGCCAGATGTCGGGCGCCTTGTAGCTTCCCACCAACAGTCCGGCGACGGTGATGTAGCGGCGCAGCGCCGACCATTGCGGCTCGAAGCCGAACACGTAAAGCAGCAGCACCGCGGTGATGCCGATGACCACCGGCAGGACGAAGCGTGCGAAGATGATGAAGAAGGCCAGGTCCTTGGTGCGGATGCCCGCCTGCATCAGCCTGTCTTGGGTCTTCTTGAGCTGGTCGTCCTGAAGCATCTTGAACTGCGTCAGGATCGAGCGGACGCGGTCCGCCGCCTCGTTGCGATTCGTGAGCTTCTTGCGCTTGTTGGTCGATGCGACGATGCCCGCCTTGAGCTGTTCGCGGCGCTCGTTCAGCGCCTTGACGCGACGCGCCATCGGATCCTTGACCGTCGTTCCCGCGTAAATCGCGAGCAACACGGCAAAGGTCGCGACGGCGCTGAGCATCGTCGCGATCCAGATGACATCGAAGCCGAGGATCGTCGGGCCAGAAGGAGGCGCAGCCTGCATGTTGGTCTAATGCCTCCTTAAATCTCGAAGTTGACCATCTTGGCCATGATGGCGCCGCCGATGCCCATCCAGATCATGCCGCCGATGCCGGCGACCATGAGGCGCTGGTCAGTGAAGAATCCGCCCATGTAGGTTGGGTTGATCATCCACACGAGGCCAAACACCACGAAGGGCAGTGAGCCGACGATGTAGGCCGAAGCCTTCGATTCCGAGCTCATCGCGCGGATCTTCAACTTCATCTGCGCGCGCTTGCGGAGCACGTCGGCAAGGTTGGACAGGGTCTCGGCGAGGTTGCCGCCGGTCTCTCGCTGGATGGCCAGCGTGATCACGAAGAACTGGAACTCCGGCGTACCCAGGCGATCGGCCGTGTCCTGGAGCGCCGCCTCCATGGTGCGGCCGATCTTCATCTTGTCGGACACCATCCGGAACTCGACTCCCACCGGGCCGATGATCTCGCCCGCGACGATGCCGAGGGTCTCCGTAATCGGAAGGCCCGAGCGAAGACCGCGCACCATCAGCTCGATCGCGTCGGGGAAGTTCGAATTGAACTTCTTCACGCGGCGATTGATCATCTTGCCGATGACAAAGTGCGGACCGCCGATGCCGAAAAAGAGGCCCAGAAGGAGGGCCAGAAGCAGGGGCGCGCCCTTAATCTTGAGCCCGATCGTTACGAACGCGACGATCCCGAGGCAGATCATCGCATATTTCCCGAGGCTGATCTCCTTGCCCGTCATTTCGAGCCGCTTGCGCAGCAGCGCCGGCTTTGGGATCAGGGTCGAGGCATAGCTTTCGAGCTTGTTGGTCCGCGAAGCTAACAGCTTGCGGATTTGCGCCTGCGCGTTGCCGGCAAGCGTGTCGCCATGACGCTCCTTGATGAGCTCGATGCGCCGCTTGGATGTTTGCGACGCAGACGGCCCCCGCATCGCCATGTACGCGAGAAAGAGGGCTCCAACGCCGCCGATCAGGAGTAGCCACAAGAGCATTCGTCTTCGCCTCTCACTTCCACGAGAGCCGGCGCACCGACTCTCGCAACCCGGCCTCGCTTAGGCAGCCTTGTCCTTCGGCTTCGAAAGCATCGACTTGAGATTATCGACCAGCGACTTGGCGGCCGCTACGGGCGCATTATCGCCGCTACCCGCGCCTTCCTCGCTCGCATGACTAAGGACGACGCTCGACAGCTGGTTGAAGGGCGCGGCCATCTTGCCGCCGGCGACCTCCGCCATCGGCTTGCCGAGCTTGGCCGCCTGCGCGGCGACTTTCGAATCGAACGGGAAGACGATGTCCACCGCGCGTTCGATCGACTGCTCGAAGTCCTTGCGGCTGATCTCGAGCGCTCCGCCCGAGGGCACGCCGTTCGCGACCACGACGATCTTCGTCTGCGGTGCGTTCGACTTGAGCCAGGCGAGGATTCGGATCGTGTCGCGGGTCGCCGCCAACGTCAGCTCCGACACCACGACTGCGACATGCGCGTCGTGGACCAGGTGCGGATGCTGGATCAGCATCTGGCGCGGGAGGTCGAGAACCGTCGATTCGAACGCATTACGCATCTCTTCCTGAAGCTGGAAGAAAGCGGTTCCGTCCGTAACCAGCGGCTGGTTGATCGGCGCTTCGGCCGAGAGCACCGACAGGCGCTCATTGGCGCGCACCATCGCGCGCTCGATGAACAGGCCGTCGATACGGCTCGGGTTCTCGATTGCGTCGGTGAGACCGCGGCCAGGCTCGAGGTCGAGCGCCAGCGCACCGGTCCCGAAATGCACGTCGAGGTCGAGAAGGGCCGTCGTGCGGCGCGCCTTCTCACCCAGCAGCCACGCCAGCGAAGTCGCGATCGTGGACGCGCCGACGCCGCCACGAACGCCGATCACGGCGGACATGACGTGCGGCTTATCGACCTGCGCTTCGCCGCGCGGTCCGGACAGGATCATCTGCGCATGCGCGAAGGTGTCGCGCAGCTGGTCCACCGTGAACGGCTTCAGCAGATAATCGTGGATGCCGCTCGCGACGAGGTCGCGGTAAAGGCGAACGTCGTTGACCGTGCCAGCCGCGATGACGATCGTGCCTGGCTCGCAGACTTCGGCGAGCGCGTTGATGTCGTTCAGCGGATCCGCCGATTCCGACAGGTCTACGAACAGGATGTTCGGGCTTGCCGAGACCGACAGCGACTGCACCGCGTTGCGAAGCCCGCCCTTGTTGACCTTTTCCGGCGACCAGCCGTGCTCGACCGCGACCGGCCGAAGCATGTCGGCAGTCGCATCGTCGCAGACGAAGGCGGTGAACGGATCGCGCAATCCCGCGCGTGCCTGGAAGGGAGCGTTCATCACTGATTACCCTTAGACGTGGTGGTGGCCTGGAGACCCTTGGTCGCGCTCGGCGTTTGCGAGCGGTAGTAGATCACGGCCTTGGACGCGGTCTGCGTATCTCCGACACCGGAGCCTTCCTGTCCGCGGACCAGGTCCTGCGGATTGGCTACCTGCATCGCGAGATCACTGTTCACTCCGCAGCCGAAGTTCGACATGTTGCGATTGCCGAAGTTTGGTTCCGACGGCGTGCTCCAATTGGGGCAGTTGGGGACCGTCGCGCGGCGGCGGCTCACAATGACCCGCACGGAGCCCGGCTGGACCACTCCGGTCGTAACTGGAGCCCCAGGCGAAACCGCCATACCGTACTGGCCGGCGAGCGCGGCGACTTGGCCGCGCGCGCTGTCGGCATACGGGCCATCGACATAGATCGTATCGCCGTAGCCGAGGCCGAGGCCAGCCAGCCAACCGTTGAGGCGGTCCGACTCGCCCGGGGCAAGCGCGCCACCCGGCGCGGCTGCGTCAAAGACGTAATCGGCGCTGGTGACCACGGGCACGTTCACCGAAGCGAGGCCCTGATCTGCCATGGGTGGCACATTGCATCCCGCAAGGGCAGAGCCGAGAGCGATGAGGAGCAATTTCGAACGCATCGTCGAATCCTTCCTGATGAGGGCGGCCGTCACAGCTTGAACCCTGGAGCAGCGACGGCTCCGGTGATCGGGGCTGACGGTACTGCCTGGACTGCGGTCGGAGTCGCGTGTCCGCTGGTGCCGAGATAAGTCTGGCCCTCGAAATCGCGCTGCGCGTCGGTCGGGACGCGGTAGCCGTCGATCGGCGTCGCCATCTGGTTCGACACCGGTCGGACGAGATAGGGCGTGACGATCACGACCAGCTCAGTCTCCTGACGCTGGAAGTGCGTCGAGCGGAACAGCGTGCCGAGTATTGGCAGGTCGCCGAGGAACGGCGCCTTGTTGACGCTATTGTTGCCCGTGCTCTGAAGCAGGCCGGCGATCATGAACGACTGGCCCGAGCCGAGCTCGACCGTTGTCTCCGCGCGGCGGGTAGTCAGTGCCGGAACGGTGAAACCGTTCAGCTTGACCGAGCCTGCGTCGCTCAACTGGCTGACCTCGGGGCGCACGCGCATCGAGATACGGCCGTCGGCGAGAACGATCGGCGTGAAGGCGAGGCCCACGCCATATTGCTTATATTCGATCGTCACGGCGCCGAGCGACTGCGAGACCGGGATCGGGAACTCGCCGCCGGCAAGGAAGCTGGCGGTTTCACCCGACAGAGCGGTCAGGTTCGGCTCGGCGAGGATCGTCGCCACACCGTCCTGAGCTGCGATGTCGAGTGAGCTCAGGATGTCGAGGCCGAACAAGTGGCCGCTTCCCGAGAGCGTCGTGCCGATCGCGTTGCGGATTACCGTCGGCAGCGGGCAGTCCTTGACGCAGCCTGCGTCGGGCAGGTTGATGCCGCCGCCCTGCGCCAGGCCGAAGCGGAAGCCGCTAGTCGGGTCGCTGGCGAGCAGGTTGATGCCCCACTGCTTAAGGATGCTGCGGTTGATTTCCGCGATGCGTACCTTCAGCGTGACCTGAAGCGGCGTCGCGACCTTCAAGCGGTTGACCGGAACAATGGTCAGCGCCGTATCGGGCTTCGAAACGTCGACGCCCGGGTTGAGCGCGGCCTTGACCAACATCTCGGCCTGCGCAGCATCGTCGGGAGACGCGACCATTCCATTGATCACGGCGACCTGACCAACCGTCTGCACGTGGATGTCGGAGTCCGGCATCGCCTGGTGCAGGATCTGGTTGATCGCGCTGATGTTCTGATTGACGCGGACGTTGGCGCCATAGACGACCGACCCGTCAGCCGCGGTCGCGATGATGGTCGCCTCGCCGGCGTCCTTGCCGAACAGGTTGATCTGTCGCGGCGAGTTAACGTAGACGTCCGCGACCTTCGGGTTCGACGTCCAGACGCTGGCAACGCTGCGCGGCAGGTTCAGCATCTGGCCTTCGCCGACCGAGAGCAGGACCTGCGTCGTCGGGCGATAGGCGCCCGAGGTGTAGGCCTTCGGCTGGGCGGCGGCGGGAGCCGGCGCCATGACGGCGAGTCCGACGGCGATCGCCGCGGCTGCCGTGCCGAGCCAGGCCCGGCGAGTGGTGTTGCGAATTTTCATTTTAGCGAGCTCCCACCGGAACAACGGTGACATCATTGCCGCGCGCGATGCGGACGACTGGACCGATCGCGACCGGAGCGGCGCCGCCAGCGGGCCCATTGCCCGTCGGAGCCGACGCGGTCCTTGCCGGTACCGTGCGGCGCTGGAAGCGCGACACGTCGCCGCCGGTCGTGAACGTGGTATTCGAATCGATCGGGCGATCCGACAGCGCGAGGAGCATCTGCTTCTCTTGCGCCGGGTTGGTGTTCGCCGGGACCTTGACGTCGCCCGCTGCTACCGCGCGCTCCAGATCAGCCGTGTTGTCGGCGATCGAGCGGAGCGAAAGCGACAGCTTGCCGAGGCTCTGCGCAACCGCGACTTTCTCGGCGATGCGTGGGGTCACCTCAAGCGTGACGTTCGAGGCGGTCTTGATCTGGACCTTGCCGTCGGCGTCCTTGTCGGTGATCCGCTGGTCGGTCGCGAGGACGCGCAGATTGCGGATGATCGTCTCGGAGACCTCGAGGGGCGGACCGTCGCCGCCACCGGTGACCCTTTGCGTGAGCACGAGGTCGACGTGGTCGCCCGGGAAGACGAAGCCCGCAACTCCGCTCGTCGTGTTCACGGGAACGGTGATGGCGCGCATGCCCGGCCCAAGGGCAGCGGCGAGGAAGCCGCGATCCTGCGGGCCGACGAGCGAACCGCGAGTGACCGGCTGGCCAGCCGTGATGGGATAGCGCACGACGGTGCCGAGCAGCTGCTTCGGATCGCCGTCAGGCTGACCCTCGACATAATAGGCGCTCTGCATCAGCTCCTTGGGCCAGGGCTGAAGGGCAAAGCTGTCGGCATCGATGATGGTGCCGACCGGAAGCGCCTTTTTCGCAACGAGCACTTTAGGCCCGACGGGAACGACAGGCGCCGCGGCAGCCTGCTGCGCGCCGGCGCCGGCGAACATGTTCTTGGCCATGACCGCGGTAATCACCGCAATGACCAGCGCTCCCACGAGCAGAGCGAGCTTCTTCACATCCATGGCGCGATCGCCTCCCCTAGACGGGCTTCCAGAACAGCCTCACAAATCAGGCAAATTGGTTAAGAAAGCGTTGGGTGAGAATCGCGAGTCCGCCAAAAGCGATCGCGACCCCGTACGGAATCTCCGGCCGACCCTCGCGTTTCTTCGCGCGGTGCCAGGCGAGAATGCCCAAAGTGAGCACGCCGCCAGCGAGCGAAGTCAACACAAGGAACCGCACCGTGCCGGCCGGCGAAAACCACAGCGCCAGGGCCGCCGCGAGCTTGACGTCTCCGCCGCCCATCATCCCGGCGTAGAACGCGCCGGCGAGAAGCACGAAAACGAAAGCTCCGGCCGCGAGCTGGACTGCGATATCCGGCCAGGGCGACAATGCGATCGACGCCCAGTAGACCGGTGCAAGCAGCGCAACGACGAGGTTGAGCCGGTTCGAAATGGTGAATGTTCGAATGTCGATGACGGCCGCGACGACGAGGATCGCCGCGAGGCCGACAAGCAGCATGTTGGTGAATGCCCCGTTGAACATGGCGCCTAGCTCTAGACGGCGCGGCTTTCCAATTCGTAACCGGGGTTCAAATGGACTTTGAAGTCATCATCGTCGGCGGCGGGATCGCGGGTGCGAGCCTGGGCGCGGAAATCGCGGCCAAGCGCCGTACGCTGATTATCGAGGGCGAAGACTATTGCGGCTATCATTCTACGGGGCGCTCGGCCGCGTTCTGGCTGGAGAGCTATGGCGGCGCCAAGGTCGCGCTCCTGAGCTCCGCGTCGCGCGACTTCCTCAATAGTCCGCCGCCAGATTTCGCCGACAGCAGCTTCCTCCGAACTCGCGGCGACTTGCACCTGTCGCGCGATTCGTGGCCAGAACTCCCGCCAGGAATCGCGACTCGAAAAGTCGAACGGGCGGAACTCGAACAAATCCTGCCGAGCGTCAGGCCCGAGTGGGCGTACGCAGTTCTCGAACCGGCATGCGCCGACATCGACGTCGCGGGGCTGCACGCCGCGTTTCTAAAAAGGTTCAAACGCGATGGCGGTAAGGTCGTGACTGAAGCCCGCCTGGAGACCGTTGATAATTCCGGCGGCGGTTGGACTGTGCGACTCGAGAACGGTGAGACGCTTTCGACCGCGATCCTCGTGGACGCAGCCGGAGCGTGGGCGGATCCGGTGGCTGAGCGATGCGGTGTAAGGCCTTTGGGTATCGAGCCCAAGCGCCGGACGCTGGTTCAGCTGCGAGTCGGCCGGTCGGGCCTCCGGGACTTGCCGCTCATCGATGACGATCAGGGGACATTCTACTTCAAGGGCGAGGGCGACAATTCGATCTGGCTCAGTCCGCACGACGAAATCCCGACCGACCCATGCGATGCCGCTCCCGAGGAAATCGACATCGCGACCGCCATCGACCGGTTCGAGCAAGTCGTCGATTGGCCGATCGAGCGCGTCGAGCGCAGCTGGGCAGGGCTGCGGAGCTTCGCGCCCGACCGCTTGCCGGTCTATGGCTTCGATGCGGACGTGCCGGGATTCTTCTGGTGCGCCGGGCAGGGGGGCTTTGGAATCCAGACCGCGCCCGCTGCGGCAAAGCTTGCCGCCTCGATATTGCTCAACGAGCCGCCCGAAGCATTGGTGGCGCACGTCGACCCAGCGATTTTCTCGCCGCGGCGATTTAGCAATTGAATTTCCATCCCTGTTGGGGAAGAAGCGCGTGCCGGCGCTCCTTCCCCCACCAACTTTCTAACAGGGGAACTGAGAGAGTCGGTGTTCGTTTCAAATTAGGAAACGAGTTTCGTTTCGCAAGTGAAATTGCATTCACTTAAAGTCGATGGTGCCGGCGCTGATCGTCGGCTTCGGCACAAGCGAGCGCATCGACTCGGTCGTTCTCGGGATGGCCGCTGTGCCCCTTCACCCAATGCCATTCGATGCGATGGGGCGCGCAGGCGTCGACCAGCTCCTGCCACAGCTCGGCATTCTTGACCGGTTTCCTGTCGGACGTCCGCCATCCGTTCTGCCGCCATTTATGAATCCAGCGCGTGATTCCGTCACGGACGTAGATGCTGTCGGTATGGAGCTGGACTCGGCAGGGCTTGTTCAGCGCCTCGAGGCCACGGATGGCGGCAAGCAACTCCATCCGGTTGTTCGTGGTCAGCGGCTCGCCGCCGGCGAGCTCCTTTTCCTTGTTGCCCATGCGCAGAAGCACCGCCCACCCGCCGGGCCCGGGATTGCCGCGGCAGGCGCCGTCCGTGAAGATCTCGACGAGGGGGAGTTCGCTCACTTCAGGCGACGAGCTCGCGCGGAAGCTTGAAGATCATCCGCTCCGGGCTGTGATCCGCCTGCTCTTCGGTCACCTGGAACCGTTCCGAGAGCGCGTCGACAACTTCGCGCACGAGGACCTCGGGAGCCGAAGCGCCTGCGGTGATCCCGACAGCGCTCGGCTCTCCCAGCCAATCCCAGTCGATGTCGCTAGCGCGTTCGATCAACCGCGCTGGGACGCCCAAGCGCTCGGCGACTTCGGCAAGGCGAAGCGAATTGCTGCTGTTCGGCGCACCGATGACCAGCATTCTTTCGCATTCGGGAGCGATCGCCTTGACCGCCGCCTGGCGGTTCGAGGTCGCGTAGCAGATGTCCTCGCTGCGCGGCGCGCGAATTTCCGGAAAGCGATCCTTCAAGGCCGCGACGATCGCCGCGGTGTCTTCCACCGACAAGGTGGTCTGGGTGAGGAAGGCGAGGTTCGCCGAGGCGGGGATCGCAATCGACTTCGCGTCCTGGACGGTCTCGACGAGGGTGATCGAGCCGGCGGGAACCTGGCCGAACGTTCCAATCACCTCAGGATGGCCGGCATGGCCGATGAACATGATGTGCCGGCCCTCCTCGATCAGCCGTTGCGCCTGGCGATGAACCTTGGAAACCAGGGGGCACGTCGCATCGACATAAGTGAGGGCGCGATTTTGCGCCTCCGCCGGAACCGATTTGGGCACGCCATGTGCGGAAAAGACGACAGGACGGTCGTCGGGCACTTCGTCCAGCTCGTCAACGAACACCGCGCCCATGTCCTTCAGTCGTTCGACCACGAAGCGATTGTGGACGATTTCGTGCCGCACAAAGACCGGCGCACCGAACCGCTCGAGCGCGAGCTCGACGATCTGGATCGCTCGGTCGACGCCCGCGCAGAAACCCCGCGGCGCGGCGATGAGCACTCGAAGTGGCGGCCGGTTCAGCATGGAGACAGGCACATAAGGCTTCGCTTGCAGCCATAGAAGGGGCTTCCTATGAACGCCCGAATTCGATTTCGCCCTCCTAAGGACTGCCCACACGTGAAGCTTCGCCTCGCCGCACTGCTTGCCGCCACATTGCTCAGCGCCTGCCGGCATGCCGGCGACGTAACCGCCGAGAACGGCGGAGGAATCTATGCCGTGCGCAGCACGTGCCCCATCGCCGGGATCCCCGCGGGTACGGGCGATGTCACGCTGTTCAACCCGCCGTCGAGCATTGAAGAACATGCGATCGACGTCACCGCAACGATTACGGATCTTCGCACCACCTGTCAGGACTCTGGGAACGACGTGGTCTCGACCGCCACCTTTACGGTCGTCGGCTTGCGCCGTGACGCCGGCCCGGCGCGGCAGGTCGTGCTGCCTTATTTCGATGTGGCGTTGCGCGGGGGCTCGACGGTCGCCGCGAAGCAGGTCGGCCGCGCGGTGCTCAACTTCAGGGCGGGCGACATTCATTCCTGGACCCGGGTGCAGACCAGCGTTCGCGTGAACCGCGGCGCTGCGACCCTGCCGGCCAACGTTCGGGCAATCCTGACCCGCCCACGCAAGGCTGGCGAAGCTGACGCTGCAGTCGATCCGATGTCCGATCCTGCTGTCGCCCGGGCCGTTGCAGATGCGACCTTCGAGCATCTCGTCGGCTTTCAGCTGACCCAGGACCAGCTGAAGTACAACGCGACCCGCTAACGCGTTGACTTCGCTTGGCCGTGCGGCCAAGGCGTGCCGCGTCGCCGGGAGCCTTGAGCTTTCGGAATGGCCGCGCGGGAGAGTTCTCGCTGGGCGACATGCTCGGCGAGGCGCCGAAGGAGCAACCGCCCCCGGAATCTCTCAGGCACCAGGGACCGCGCGCGCCTGACAGTCTGGAAAGTGTCCACCCCCACCACCACCACGGTGGAGGAGGACCGCCGAAGGGGCAAAGCTCTCAGGCGCTAGAGACAGACGGGGGCGGCTGGCAGGCTCTCGTCGAGTCTTCGGTCGCACCTTTTGTCGGAGCGCAGTGAATGAGCAGGGAAGTCCACAACGGCCCGACGGACGAGACGCAGGCGCGCGGAACGCCTTACAGCGGCGATCCGCAGGGTGGCACCGGCTCCGAGCCCCAATCGCTGGACAAGCTTCCGCTCGATTCGTGGCATCGCTCGCGCGGAGCGCGAATGGTCCCGTTCGCCGGCTACGAAATGCCAGTGCAGTACGAAGGCATCATGGCCGAGCATCTGTGGACGCGCGAGAATGCCGGACTGTTCGACGTGAGTCACATGGGCCAGCTGCTGGTGCACGGCCGTTCCGTCGACAGTGCGCTCGAAAAGCTGATGCCGGGCGACTTCCAGGCCGCGGCCGACATGAAACCCAAATATTCGCTGCTGCTCGACGATGAAGGCGGGATCATCGACGACCTGATGGCCACTCGGCGCGGCGAGGACTTCTACGTCGTCGTCAACGGCGCCACCAAGCACTCCGATATCGACTATATGCAGCGTCGACTGCCGAGCGGCGTCGTCATCGATTACATGAAGGAGCAGGCGCTCCTCGCGCTGCAGGGTCCGAAAGCCGCCGAGGTGCTCGAGTCCATTATCCCCGGTGTTGCGGACCTGAGCTTCATGCAGGGCGGCCCATTCGAATGGCGGGGCCAAAAGCTCTGGATCAGCCGGTCTGGCTATACGGGCGAAGACGGCTTCGAGATTTCGGTGCCGGCAAGCGCTGCGGCCGAGCTCGCCGACGCGGTCACCGCGCACGAGTTGGTCAAGCCGATCGGACTTGGCGCACGCGATTCGCTGCGGCTCGAAGCGGGCCTCCCGCTTTACGGCCACGACCTCGACGAGAAGACCACGCCGGTAATGGCGGGGCTCACCTTCGCGATCAACAAGCGCCGCCGCGCCGAGGGCGGCTTCGCCGGAGCAATGCGCATCCTGGCCGAGCTGGAGAACGGCCCCATCGAGAAGCGCATCGGCTTCGAAGTCGAGGGGCGCCAGCCGGTTCGCGAAGGCGCGCTGGTGCTCGACGGCGAGGGCAATGAGGTCGGCAAGATCACCAGCGGCGGCTTCTCGCCGTCGCTGCAACGCCCGATCGCCATGGGCTATGTCGCCACGCAACTCGCCGAAACAGGCACGGCGCTGAAGCTCGAGCAACGCGGCAAGCTGTTCGACGCGCGAGTGACGCCGATGCCCTTCGTCCCCCACCGCTACCACCGCAAGGGAGCTTCCGCATGAGCGTCTATTTCACCAAGGAACACGAATGGGTCCGAGTCGAGGGCGACACCGCGACCGTCGGCATCACCGACCACGCTCAGGAGCAGCTCGGTGACATCGTGTTTGCGGAGGTGCCGTCGGCGGGACAGAAGCTCAGCAAGGGACAGGAGGCTGCGGTCGTAGAATCGGTGAAGGCGGCTTCTGATGTCTACTCGCCGGTTTCCGGTGAAGTGGTCGAGGGCAACCCGGCAGTCGCCGACGACCCCGCGATCGTGAACAGCGATCCGGAAGGCGACGGCTGGTTCTTCAAGCTGAAGCTCGACAATCCGGGCGAGCTCGAAGGCTTGATGGACGAGGGTGCCTACCGTGACTGGGTGAAGACGCTTTGACCTCAGCCGCGCTCTCGACCAGCAAATGGGACGCCAGCGAGTATGCGCGAGTCGGCGGGTTCGTCGCTGAGCTCGGCGGTGCGGCGCTAGACCTGCTCGATCCTCAAAGAGGCGAGCGAATCGTCGACGTCGGCTGCGGCGAGGGGACTCTTACGAAGAAGATCATCGAGCGCGGCGCGACCGTTCTAGGGATCGACAATTCGCCGGAAATGATCGCGGCGGCGCGCGCGAACGCCATCGACGCCGTGCTGATGGATGTGGCAGACATGACGTTCAGCAGCGAATTTGATGCCGCTTTTTCGAACGCGACCCTGCATTGGGTGCTGGAGAAGGAGCAAGCCGCACGAGCGATCTTCCGGGCGCTGAAGTCCGGCGGGCGCTTCGCGGGCGAGATGGGCGGCGAGGGGAACCTGAAGAAGCTGCGCGAGGCGCTCGACGAGGAGCTGATCATTCGTGGCTATGTGCCGCCGGTCGAGGCAAGCAACTGGTATGCGTCGCCCGACGCCTTTGAGGCCGTTTATGAGGCAGCCGGCTTCGACCATATCGACGCGCGCTTGATCGAGCGGCCAACGACAATCGAGCATGGTGTAGCCCAATGGGTCACGACCTTTCGCACAGGGTGGCTCGATCGCGCCAAGGTTCCCGAAGGCGAGCGCGCAGAGATCGGTGCAGCAGTCGCTGACCGCTTCGCCTCAGATGTCGCCGATTATGTCCGCCTTCGCTTCGTCATGAGGAAGCCTAACTGATGCGTTACTTGCCGCTGAGCGAGGCCGACCGCAGCGAAATGTTGCGCGTGATCGGCGCCAGCTCCATCGACGAGCTTTTCCGGGACGTGCCTGCGGAGCTGCGGCTCAAGGGACCGATCGAGGGGCTGCCGCTGCATGCCTCCGAAATGGCCGTCGAGCGGCATATGACCGCGCTGTCGCGAAAGGACATGGTCGCTGGCGATGTGCCCTTCTTCCTAGGCTGCGGCGCCTACAAGCATCACATTCCGGCGAGCGTCGATCATATCATCCAGCGCGGCGAGTTCCTGACCAGCTACACGCCCTACCAGCCCGAGATCGCGCAGGGCACGCTGCAGATGATGTTCGAGTTTCAGACGCAGGTAGCGCGTCTGTTCGGCTGCGAGGTCGCCAACGCGTCGATGTACGACGGCTCGACCGCGATGTGGGAAGCGATCTCGATGGCCCACCGCATCACGCGCCGGGACAAGACGGTGATCTCGTCGGGCGTGCATCCGCACTACGTCAGCGTCGCCCAGACCATGGCGAAGTTCACCGAGGACACTCTGCATACCACGCTTCCGGAACTCACCGCGACGACCGACGTGGAGCGGCTGCTCGGCAGGATCGACGAGCAGACCAGCGCGGTGGTCGTGCAATATCCTGACATTCTCGGCCGCATCACCGATCTCGCGCCGATCGCCGAAGCAGCGCACGCGGCCGGAGCGCTGCTGATTGCAGTTGTGACCGAGCCCGTAGCGCTCGGACTGATCCGCTCGCCAGGAGAGATGGGCGCCGACATCGTCGTTGGTGAAGGGCAAAGCATTGGCGTCGGCCTGCAATTCGGCGGCCCCTATGTCGGTCTCTTCGCCTGTCGCGAGAAGCATGTCCGGCAGATGCCCGGGCGGCTCGCTGGCGAGACGGTCGATGCCGAGGGCAAGCGGGGCTTCGTCCTGACCCTCTCGACGCGCGAGCAACATATCCGCCGCGAGAAGGCGACCTCGAACATCTGCACCAGCTCGGTGCTGTGCGCGCTGGCTTTTACGGCGCACCTGACGCTTCTCGGCGAAAAGGGGCTGCGGCAGCTAGCTCAGTTGAATCACGCGCGCGCGTGCGAAGCCGCGGATCGGCTCGCGGGAATTCCTGGCGTCGAGCTCGTCAATGACAGCTTCTTCAACGAATTCACCCTGAAGCT
>DASUCP010000154.1:0-2204 GCA_036275975.1 Sphingomicrobium sp. | reverse complement strand
CCTCCTCCTCGCGTCGATCCACGACGTTTCGCCGCGCTTCGAGGACGAAGTCGATCGACTGGTGGATTTGCTCGACCCGCACGTCGGCAAGCGCATCGCGATGCTCGTCGTGCCCAATCACTGGGGAAACGCGCCGATCGTGCCAGGATCTGCTTTCGCATCGCGACTCCGCGCCTGGGCCGAAGGCGGCTTCGAGATGTTCCTCCACGGCTATTTCCACCGCGACGATACCAAACATGGGAGCGCTTTCGCGCGCGCCCGCGCCAGTCATATGACGGCGGGCGAAGGCGAATTTCTCGGCCTTTCGCGAGAGGCTGCGTCGGCGCGGATCGCCGATGGCCGCGCTCTCATCGAAGACGTGATCGGCCGGCCTGTCGATGGCTTCGTCGCCCCGGCGTGGCTCTATGGTCGGGGCGCCCTGGAGGCGCTCGCCCATAGCGGAGTTCCCATCGCCGAAGATCATCTTCGCGTCTGGTCACCGCGCCATCAACGCGAGTTGGCGCGAGGCCCCGTGATCACCTGGGCAAGCCGGACGCCTCTGCGCCTGGCGAGTTCGCTCGTTGCCGCGCCCGCTGTGCGGCGGCTGCCGATGCGGGTGCTTCGCGTCGGAGTGCACCCACCTGACGTCCACCATGCATCGCTGGTTCGCAGTATAGACAAGACCTTGAGGCTCGCGGCCGCGTCGCGAACGCCGGGCCGTTACACCGACCTGCTCTCAGCCTAGCTCAGAACTTCAGCACGAACGTTACCGCCGGCTTGCGCGCGCTCGGCTGGTCGGACACTCGCGCGCCGCCGCCTTTCTTGCGGCCGTACATATGCGCAAGGCCAATGCCGACAAATGCGTTGGGAGCGAGCCCTCGCCTCGCGATCATGCCGTCGAGGAGGAGCGCTGGTCCTTCGGCGCCGCGTTGTTGGCCGAGCCGGAAATCCAGGGCGTGCGTCTGCGCGATTTGCGCGATGTCCGCGGGCGCGAGGCCCTTGAACTCGGCCTGTGCGGCCGTAGCCGTTAGGAGCTGCAGCAGCGCGACTGCGAGCCACTTCGCCATGGCTCTCCTTCCCCTGTTCCGGGACGCACAATGCGCTTTCGGGGAATGAAGTTCCAACAGCCAAATTGACCCGTATCACTCTGGGTCAGTTGAAGATTATCGGCGGCGCGATTTCCAATATTCGAGCGCCGCATCGGCCTCGATCGCCTTTGCGAAATAAAAACCCTGCCCCGAAGCGCATCCGAGCGTGGCCAGCGTCGTCGCCAACTCGACCGTCTCGATCCCTTCGGCCGTCGTCGTCATGCCCAGCGCTTCGGCAAGGCTCAGTACGGCGCGGACGATCGCCACCGCGTCCGGGTCCACCATCATTCCGGAAACGAAGCTCTTGTCGATCTTGAGCACGTCGATCGGCAAGCGCTGCAGATAGGCGAGGCTAGAATAGCCGGTCCCGAAATCGTCCATCGCAAGGCTCGCATCGAGCGCCTTCAACGAATCGAACACGCGGATCGCCCGGGAGGGATCCTGCACGATCGCGCTTTCGGTGAGCTCGAGGCTGAGGCGTTTCCCATCGAGACCGCTGGACTTGAGGGCGCTTTCGACCATTGCCGAGACGTCGTCGCGCGCAACCTGGATCGCAGAAAGGTTCACGGAGACGTAGAGCGGAAGCTCTTCGCCAACTTGCTTGTCCCAATCGGCGAGCGTCTGCGTGGCTTTGTCCATTGCCCAGCGGCCGAGCTGCAGGATGAGACCGGATTCCTCGGCGACCGGAATGAATTCGGTCGGGCCGATCTCGCCGCGGTCCGGATGCGTCCACCGGGCGAGCGCCTCGAACCCCGCGACCTCGCCGCTCTTGAGGTTGATTAACGGCTGGTAGAAGAGCTTGAGCTGGTCCTTGTCGAGCGCCCGGCGCAGTTCGGTCTCGATCGAGAAGCGGCGGCGCGCCTCTGTCGCCTGCTTCGGCTCGTAGACTTGCGGCAGGCCGGCGGCCTTGGCTTGCTTCACTGCGAATTGCGCGTTGCGGAACAGCTCCTCGGGATCCTGGCCGGCGTTCATCAGCGCAACGCCGATCGCGCATTCGACACGGATTTCGAGCTCCGACAGCTTGAACGGCGCTGCCATGACCTGTTGGATACGCTCAGCGGCCTTCAGCGCGTCCTCGACTCCGCGGCGCAGCGAAACAAGAACTCCGAACTCGTTACCGCCGGTGCGCGCCAACAC
>DASUCP010000153.1:0-2188 GCA_036275975.1 Sphingomicrobium sp. | reverse complement strand
AGCTCGGTCTGGACCGCGGTGATCGGGTGAACCGCGTGCGCCTTGCGGATCGTCGGCGGGGCAGCTTCGGAAAGCCCGAGGAAGCGAATCTTCCCCTCCTCTTTCAGCCGCACCATCTCGCCGACCGTGTCCTCGATCGGCACGTGGGTGTCGACGCGGTGCTGGTAATAGAGGTCGATGGTCTCGATCCCGAGCCGCTTCAGGCTCGCGTCGCAGGCTGAGCGCACATATTCGGGGTCGCCGCGCACGCCGAGGAACTCGCCGTTCGGACCGCGCACGTTGCCGAACTTCGTTGCGAGGAACACTTCGTCGCGACGGTCGCGAATGGCTCGACCGACCAGCTCCTCGTTCTTGCCCCAGCCGTACATGTCCGCGGTGTCGAGGAAGGTCACCCCGCGATCGAGCGCGTGATGGATCGTCGCAATCGATTCCGAATCGTCGCCGTGGCCGTAGAACTCGCTCATGCCCATGCAGCCGAGACCGATCGCCGAGACTTCCGGACCATTACGGCCGAGCCGGCGCTTGCCGATTTGGAACATCTGACTTCTCCCTTTTTAGTCAGCCGCCGAGGCGGCGGCGCACTTCCGCGATGTCAAATGGGACTTCGACGCGCTTGTGACGAGCCGTGTGGCCGGAAATGATCGCCACTTGTGAACGGCTGATCCCAAGCGCCTTGGCGAGCAACCTCACGACCGCCTCGTTCGCAGCTCCGTCGGCCGGCGCTTCCGCCACCCGAATCTCCAGCTCTTTGCGCCCGTCGGCGCCCGTCCGCCAGCCACCAATGCCGGGTCTCGCCGAACGCGGGCTGACGCGTACGGCAAACATCAGTCCATCGCCACGTGCCGTGGACCGCCGCCGACGCGGCTTCCGCGCTTCATGAAGAACAGCAGCGGGAGAATGACGAACGTCACCATCATCATCAGCTTGAAATCGTCGAGATAGGCGATGAACAGGGCCTGCCGAGTGATTTCCGCATTGATGACGGCCAGCGCGAGCGGTCCCGCAACGGGAATCGCGGATTCAATCTGAGTCGCGCTGATCGTCGCCATCGTGTGCTGCGTGATGTGCTGCGCAAGGTCGGCGTGCGCCACCTGCGTCATGCGCACCAGCTGCGTGCTGACGACCGAGATTCCGATCGATCCTCCGATATTACGCGACAGGTTGAGAAGCGCGGCGCCCGTTGTCCTCAGGCGCGGAGCGAGTGTCTCAAATGCGAGAGTCTGCAGCGGCACGAAGATGAGGCCGAGACCGAGGCCCTGAACCACGCCGCTCATGATCACCGGCCGTGACGGCTGATCGAGCGCGAAGCCGGTCATCATGTAGAGCGACACACCCATGAAAATGACGCCGATGCCGACCAGCAGCCGAGCATCAATCTTGCCCGTGAGCCGACCCGCAATCAGCATCGAGATGAGCGTCCCGATGCCGCGCGGGGCGGTCAGGAAGCCCGACTGAAGCACCGAATAGCCGTACAGATTCTGGAGGAGCGGCGGCAGCAGCGCGAGGCCGGCGAGCAGAAGGATGCCAGTCACGACCATGAAGACGAGGCTGGTCGCGAAGTTGCGGTCGGTGAACATCGCACGCTCAAACAGCGGATGTTTCGACGTGACCATATGGACGAGGAACATCCAGCCTGCGCCGATCGCGAGACCGCCTTCGATGATGATCTCCCAGCTGGAAAACCAGTCCTTCTGCTGGCCGCGGTCCAGGCAGAACTGGAGGGCGGCGAGGCAGATTGCGAGGAGTGCGAAGCCGAACATGTCGAACTTCCGCTCGTGCGTCTCGGTCTTCGGCATGAACCGCGCCATGATCAGGATGCAGAGGATCCCGACCGGAAGGTTGACGAGAAACACCCAGCGCCAGTTGTAATTGTCGGTGAGCCAGCCGCCGAGCACCGGCCCGAGGATGGGCCCGATCATCACGCCGCCGCCGAACAACGCCATCGCCTGGCCGTGCTTTTCGCGCGGGTTGATGTCGAACAGAGTGGCCTGCGCGAGCGGAACGATGAACGCGCCGCCGACGCCCTGAAGCGCTCGGAACAGCACCATTTCCGGGAGCGACGTCGCCGTCGCGCACAGCACCGAAGCGGCGGTGAACACCACCACCGAGATCAGCAGCAGGCGCTTCCTGCCCACCTTGTCGGCGAGCCAGCCGCTGATCGGCAGCGCGATGGCCGATGCGACGATGT
>DASUCP010000152.1:0-6076 GCA_036275975.1 Sphingomicrobium sp. | reverse complement strand
GGAGGGATCCTGCACGATCGCGCTTTCGGTGAGCTCGAGGCTGAGGCGTTTCCCATCGAGACCGCTGGACTTGAGGGCGCTTTCGACCATTGCCGAGACGTCGTCGCGCGCGACCTGAATCGCCGACAGGTTGACGGAAACGTAGAGCGGAAGCTCCTTGCCGACTTGCTTGTCCCAATCGGCCAGCGTCTGCGTGGCTTTGTCCATTGCCCAGCGGCCGAGCTGCAGGATGAGACCGGATTCCTCGGCGACCGGAATGAATTCGGTCGGGCCGATTTCACCGCGGTCTGGGTGCGTCCACCGGGCGAGCGCCTCGAACCCTGCGACCTCGCCGCTCTTGAGGTTGATCAGCGGCTGGTAGAAGAGCTTGAGCTGGTCCTTGTCGAGCGCGCGGCGGAGCTCGGTTTCGATCGAGAAGCGGCGGCGCGCCTCGGTCGCCTGCTTTGGCTCGTAGACTTGCGGCAGGCCGGCGGCCTTGGCCTGCTTCACTGCGAATTGCGCGTTGCGGAACAGCTCTTCGGGATCCTGGCCTGCGCTCATCAGCGCGACGCCGATCGCGCATTCGACGCGGATTTCGAGTTCCGACAGCTTGAACGGCGCGGCCATGACCTGTTGGATCCGCTCGGCGGCCTTCAGCGCATCCTCGACTCCGCGGCGCAGCGAAACGAGAACTCCGAACTCGTTGCCGCCGGTGCGCGCCAACACATCGCCCGCTCGGAGCGCGAGAATGAGACGCCGAGCGAAGGTGATCAGCAGCTCGTCGCCGGCGAGGCCGCCCATGGATTCGTTGATCCGGCTGAAGCGCAGCATGTCGACGACGAGCACAGCGTGCTCGAGGTCGCGCGCAACTTTCTCGCCCGCCTTTTCGATTGCCTCGCTGAAGGCGAGCCGGTTCGGCAAGCCCGTCAAGCTGTCTCGCAGCATCTCTGCGCGAAGCGTGCGCTCAGCCTGAACTTCGACCGTGCGATCGACGACGCTCAGCAGGCACCGCGCGGTCGAACGCCTGTTCTTCGGAAGCGGCGCGAGCTTGACCCGGAAATAGTGCGACGAAACGCCCTCGCCGTCCTTGAAGTCCAGCTCTCCGGCGACGTCGGCCCCGTCGAAGAATTTTTCGAGCAGCTCCGCAATCGGCCCCGACTTCAAGCACTCGGCTTCGTTCCAGTCGATCGCGGTGCAGGCGGATTGTTCGACCGTATCGAAGAAGCGACTGTTGTGCGCAGCGACCTTGAAGTCTCCCGCATGATCGCGCTCGATGACCGCAGCAGCAATCGGGAGCGCGTTGAGCAGACCCGTATCGTCCGCCGTCGCAAGGTGCGGTTTCGCGCCAATAGTCTCCGTGCGCCGGCGCTTCGTAGTCATTCGCGCGCGGCTTGCTGCAGCCTGCATGCCGGTTGATATGCGTTAGAGGGGTTAATTCGGAGTATCTTTTTGCTTCAGAACCGCGTTGTTAATTCGGGTTGGTTAACGCCTAATCGAAACGGTTGCTGCGCGGGAAACCGATCGGCGGCATGCGGCCCGCGGCCCCGCGCGCTGCCCGCCACGGGCCGAGGTCCGTCTCGGTTCGGATGCGGCCGCTCTCGCCGCCGAGCGCCCAGCTAAGTCCGTCCTGAAGCCGGAATGCGATGGCGTCGCTGAGCCCGCCGTCCCGATAACGCTGGAGCGTGACGCCCTGCCCGCGGCCAAGCTCCGGCAGTTCCGACAGCGGGAACACCACGATCTTGCGGTTCTCGCCGACCACGGCGACGGTGTCCGCCTCATCGGGCATCGCCCGGACCACCGCCACCCTCGCGCCGGGGCGCGTGTTGACGAGTTGCTTGCCCTTTCGGGTTTCGGCCAGCGTCGCCTCTCCCGAAGTGACAAAGCCCTTGCCGTCGGACGAGGCGACGAGCAGCTTCATGTCGGGTCGTGCAACCAGCAGCTGGACGATGTCGACCTCGGCATCGAGATCGATGAACAGCCGCACCGGCTCGCCGAATCCGCGAGCGCTCGGCAGCTTGTCGCCAGCCAGAGTGTAGACGCGCCCATTCGAAGCGAAGAGCGCCAGCCGGTCAGTCGTCTGCGCGTGGAAGTGGATGAAGGGCCCGTCGCCCTCGCGCCACTTGAGGTCCGCGACCTGCTCGAGCGCGAGATGACCCTTCATCGCGCGGATCCACCCGCGCTGGGAAAGGATGACCGTGATCGGTTCCTTCTCGATCATCGCCGACCAGTCGATGTCGCGAGCGACGGCCGCGGCCTCAATCTGCGTCCGCCGATCGTCCCCGAACTTGTCCTTGAGCGCCTGGAGGTCGCGCTTCATCCGCGTCCGCTGGCGCGCCGAGCTCTCAATGAGCTTGGCAAGCTCGTCCCGTTCCTTCGCCAGCGCCTCTCGCTCCTTGACGATTTCCATTTCTTCCAGCCGGCGCAAAGACCGCAGGCGCATGTTGAGGATCGCCTCGGCCTGCCGGTCCGATAGTGAGAACTCGGCCATTATCACGGCCTTGGGCTCGTCCTCGGTGCGGATGATCTCGATCACGCGATCGAGGTTGAGGAATGCGATGAGAAAGCCGTCGAGCAGCTCCAGCCGCTCGTCGATCTTGCCGATCCGTACCTGGCTTCGCCGAACCAGTACTTCGAACTGGAACGCGAGCCAGGCAGAGAGTGATTCCTTGAGGCTCATTACGCCCGGAGTGCGCGTCGCATCGAGGACGTTGAGGTTGAGCGGGTAGCGGATTTCGAGGTCGGTCAGCCTGAACAGACTCTCCAGCAGCAAATCGCTGTCGACGGTCCGCGTCCTGGGTTCGAGAACGAGGCGGACATCCTCGTCGCTCTCGTCTCGTACGTCGGCGAGGATCGGCAGCTTCTTGTCGGCGATCAGCTGCGCAATCTGTTCGATCAGCTTGGCCTTTTGGACACCGTAAGGGATCTGGCTCACGAGAAGGTGCCAACCACCACCCTTCTCGCGCTCAATCTCGATCTTCGCACGGAGCCGGAATGCGCCCCGGCCACTGACATAGGCGCGGGCGATCGTGTCTTCGTCGTCGACGAGTACACCGCCGGTCGGGAAGTCAGGTCCCTTCACATATTCCAGCAGCGCCCGGTCATCGACTTTTGGCTCGTCGATGAGGCGAACCGCGGCGTCGATCAGCTCGCCAAGGTTGTGCGGCGGAATCGACGTGGCCATGCCGACGGCGATCCCGCTCGCTCCGTTGGCGAGCAGGTTGGGGAACAACCCCGGAAAGACTTCCGGCTCTTCCTCCTCGCCATTGTAGGTCGGGCGGAAATCGACCGTGCCCTCATCGAGACCAGTCATCAGCTGGATGGCGATCGGGGTCAGCCGCGCTTCGGTGTAGCGGTAGGCCGCAGCGTTATCGCCGTCGATGTTGCCGAAGTTCCCCTGCCCATCGACGAGCGGGTATCGCAGGGCGAAATCCTGCGCGAGGCGAACCATCGCGTCATAGACGGACTGGTCGCCGTGCGGGTGATACTTGCCGATGACGTCGCCAACGACGCGTGCGGACTTCTTGTAAGCGCCTGCCGGGTCCAGCCGGAGCAGCCGCATCGCCCAGAGCAGGCGGCGATGGACCGGCTTCAGTCCGTCGCGGACATCCGGAAGCGAGCGGGCGGTGATCGTCGAAAGCGCGTAGACGAGGTACCGCTCCTCGAGCGCGGAACCGAACGGTGTTTCGATGACAGTGGTATTGTCGGCGTCAGGCATGGCGCCTGCCTAGCAAGGCAGTTGGCTGCCTGCCACCGCTTCTAATGACCTATTCGGCCGCAGTCGCCACCGGCTGCTCCCAACCGCCGTAAACGTCGGCCTTCGAACGCTCCATCTCAGCGAGCAGCCACTCCCTGAACCGCTTGATCTTGGGAGTCAGGCGGCGCTCCGCGGGATAGACCATCCAATAGGCCCAGCCGCGGGTCGACACGCGGTTCGGGAACGGTACCGCGAGCCTGCCGGCGGCGACGTCGCCCTTCCACAGCAACGGTGTGAGGAGCGCGAAGCCCTGCCCGGCCATGGCCGCATGGCCTTCGTCCGCCTGGCTGTCGAGGCGGACGCCAGGGCGACGGAACACCGAGTCGTCCACCGGCACGCCGTTGTCGGAGAACCACTGGTGCCACCAGTCGTCGCTCGGGTTGATCAAGTGCTGGCTCGGCATGTCGCCCGGCTCGAGCTTCCGCCCCAATTCAGCCTCCACCTCCGCGACACATTCGGGACTCGCGACAGGCGTGAAGCTCGACTTGAACAGCTCGTGATGCTCGAGCCCTTCCCAATCGCCGCGGCCGGCACGGATCGCGACGTCCGCGACGCCGGATCGCA
The DNA here is from genome assembly GCA_036275975.1 of Sphingomicrobium sp. Classification (GTDB taxonomy): domain Bacteria; phylum Pseudomonadota; class Alphaproteobacteria; order Sphingomonadales; family Sphingomonadaceae; genus Sphingomicrobium. The sequence continues at coordinate 1,779 of DASUCP010000152.1, read as the reverse complement.
AATCGACCACCTCGTTGCTCGTCGTCATCCTGACCGCCAGCTCCGGATGATCTATCTGGAAGGCGCCGAGCCGCCACGCGAGCCAGGTATTCGCGAACGTGTGGGTCGTCGTGATCGTGAGGAGCGCCTCATCCTCCTGCCGATGGCTCGCGAACGCAGCCTCGATCGTGTCGAACGCAGTCGACAGGGCCGGAAGCAGTCGAGCCCCCAGCGGAGTGAGCCGCGCCCTTCCCTTCTCGCGCACGAATAAGGGTGCACCGAGCCGCTCCTCGAGGCTCTTCACCTGGTAGGAAACGGCCGCCTGGGTCATCCCGAGCTCCGCTGCAGCGGCCGTGAAATTCTCGGTCCGGGCAGCCGCCTCGAAGGCGCGGATCGCCGCGAGTGGGGGAAGGCGCCTCATGGGCGGGCCTCATAAGGCAGATTTATAGATTCTGTCGAGCGTTTGATTGGCGGAACGAGCAGCCGAATCCTAGATACACTTTCAACCGCCGGCGAGGATGATCCCTCCCCTATCCAGCCCCCACGCCGGCGGCCCACAACAGGAAGGAAGACCAAAGCCATGACTTATGGCCTCAGCACCCGTGCGTTCATCGAAGACGGACCTGTTGAGCAGGTCTCGAAGACCGACGCGCTGCGCTCGACCGCCAGGACATGGCGCGCGCTCGATGCGGCTCACCGACTGGCGCTCGTGGAACGCGCGCTCCACCCGGCGAACGACTGCATCGACGGCTTCCCAATCGCCCTCTGACGAGCGCGACAACAGAAAGGATCGTCACCATGGTCGATGAGATTTACGACCGCCACTACCAGGCAGCCCGCAGCGAGATGAATACTGCAATCGCCGGCGCTTTCGGGCGTTTGTCGAAAGCGGTCAGCAATGCATTCAAGGTCCTCAACAGGATCGAATATCAGGCGCCCTGGGCTGCCAAGGCCCGGCACCTCGGCTTCAAGTAAGTCCCCTGGAGGAGCGCGGCGAGCACGCACCGCGCTCCTCATTGATCTTCAACAAAAACAGCAATTTGCCCAATCAAATCAGCCGCATCCTCATCGACGTCGGCGACGATGGTGATCTCGATCGGCGCCGACGCGCCGAATCTCCTGCTCCGCCGTGGTCAGCGCGTTCGGTCAATTGCGATGGAGCGGCGGCTCGCCTATAGCCGCCGCTCTTTCCCATTGCCGTTGGAGTGAAGCGAACCGTGGCTCGCCGCCGCCAGATTTACGAGGGTAAGGCCAAGATCCTCTACGAGGGTCCGGAGCCGGGCACGCTCATCCAATATTTCAAGGACGACGCGACCGCGTTCAACGCGCAGAAGCGCGGCACGATCAGCGGCAAGGGCGTGATCAACAACCGCATCTCGGAGCATATTTTCACCGCGCTCCAGACGATTGGCGTGCCGACGCATTTCATCCGCCGGCTCAACATGCGCGAGCAGCTGATCCGGCAGGTCGAGATCATTCCGATCGAGGTGGTGGTCAGGAACGTTGCGGCCGGCTCATTGTCGAAGCGTCTGGGGATCGAGGAAGGCACGCAGCTGCCGCGGACGATCATCGAATATTATTACAAGGACGACGCGCTGGGCGACCCGCTGGTCGCCGACGAGCATATCGCCTGTTTCGGCTGGGCGACCCAGGAGGAGATGCACGACATCGCCGACATGGCGATCCGGGTGAACGATTTCATGAGCGGGCTGTTCGCCGGCGTCGGCATCCGCCTGGTCGATTTCAAGCTCGAATTCGGGCGGGTGTGGGACAATGACTATGCCCGCATCATCCTGGCCG
>DASUCP010000151.1:0-3542 GCA_036275975.1 Sphingomicrobium sp. | reverse complement strand
CGCCGTCGCGCACCGCTTGCATGAACTCGTCGGTGACGAGCACGCCATGGTGGAGGTTCAGCGCCTTGCGGTTGAAGTCGCCCGAGGGTTTGCGGATTTCGAGGAACTCCTCGATCTCGGGGTGCGAAATGTCTAGGTAGCAGGCGGCCGAGCCGCGGCGGAGCGAGCCCTGGCTGATCGCCAGCGTCAGGCTGTCCATCACGCGAACGAACGGAATGATCCCGCTGGTCTTGCCGTTGAGGCCGACCGGCTCGCCGATCCCGCGCACGCGCCCCCAGTAGGTGCCGATGCCGCCGCCGCGCGAGGCAAGCCACACGTTCTCGTTCCACGTGCCGACGATGCCTTCAAGGCTGTCGTCGACGCTGTTCAAATAGCAGCTGATCGGCAGCCCGCGGCCAGTGCCGCCGTTCGACAGCACCGGGGTGGCCGGCATGAACCACAGCTTCGAAATGTAATCGTAGACGCGTTGCGCGTGCTCCTGATCGTCGGCGTAGGCCGCGGCGACGCGCGCGAACAGGTCCTGGTAGCTTTCGCCCGGAAGCAGGTAGCGGTCGCGCAGGGTCTCCTTGCCGAACTCGGTCAGAAGCTCGTCGCGCTTGGCGTCGGTCTTGACGTCGAAGCGCGGCGCATGGACCGACTTGCTGGTCGAGCTGGTGGCAGAAACGTCGTCGCTCGGTACTTGTGAGCCGCTACTAAAATCCATCGCGCTTCCCCGTCCTTCGTCGACCCTCTCGAGGGTCGTTTGTTCCCCAATTGTTCGACTCGGAGCCATGGCTGACATCCTAGTCTTTTTTGGCGCAGTCCGGGGCTTTTTCAGCCTCGGTCCCTGTGGAAACCGGGGACGAACGTGCCCGTCACCGGAATATAGTGATTCCGGCGCCGAACACCAGTAATTGAGTGTTCCCCCTCCCGCGCTACTACCTATTGTGCCTCAACCGCGGTTGGATGCAAGCGGGGAAATTATAGTTAACGCGATTTTTCCTGTGGATTGCCGCTCTGCAACAGCAGCCGGCCCACCTCCTCACTAACCAATATCCTCCACCGTTCCACAACCATGCGAAGGCAGCCTCATGCCTCGGACAAATGCCGGCGTCGCAGCCGGCAGGAGGCTCGCATGGCAAGATCGACAGTTATTGGCGCGCTTGCGCTGCTCGGCAGCTCGCCGGCGTTTGGCGCCGCCGCAAGCACCAACAACGTGCTGCCGTCCAGCGCGCACGCAGGCCGCCCGACCTATGACAAGGGCGGCTGGCGCTGCCCGCCGGGCTTCGTGTGGCGCAATGCCGGACGTACCGACTGGCTGTGCGTCGACCCGGGTGAGGCGCGCCGCATCGAGCAGGAGAACCGCGACGCCCCGGCGAAATGGATCGAGCAGCCGGATGGAACACGCGCCTGCCCGTCCGGGCTGGTCACCCGCGATGCGATCAAGAAGGATCCCGTGTGCGTCGATCCGATCCGGCACGAGCTGGTCCGCGAGATGAACCTGGCGCTCTACACCGTGCGCTAAGTTCACCGGCGCTTCAACAGACTCCGACAAATCAACTCAGGCCGCGGCGGGCGGCAGAAGTCCGGTGGCCGTCCGCTGCGCCAATATTCAATTAGACCGACGCGTGCTGCGAGCTGGACGTAGCGCGGATCACGGCGCAGCGGCGCTGCGCCCGCACCAGTGATCATGCCGAGCGGCAGTGGGTCCGGGTTATCGAGCCAGATCCGTTCCTCGTCCGCCGGTGTACGCCCGCGACGCACTGGGTAGAGCTGATCAGCCAGACGGAAAGCCGAGTCGAGGTCGCCGACCCCGGCAAATGCGAGCATGCACAAAGGTTGGTTGTCGGGCGGCTGATTGGCGCAGGCCCCCCCTACCGCGTTTACAGACTTGGCCTTCACTGCCGAACCAAGCAACGGACCGGGCCTCTGAACTCCAGCGTCTCGCGCGGCCTCCCGCTGAAATCGGTCGAGCGCTTCGAAATCACCCCGCTCCAGCATTCCGATGAAGCGATTCCAATAAAGTATTTGATTCTTAGGCCACCAGCGACGCGATTGGCGGTAGAGGTCCGCAGCCTCCGTGCTCTGGCCGGTAACTTCCAGCGTCCTAAGCATGTGGCCGATTTTGTACGGCATGTAAGGATCGTGAGCGAGCGACAGACGGGCCAGCTGGACCGCTTCGTCATTGCGGCCAACGTTGTTCAGCAGCCTGCTCAAGAACCAATTGTCAAACGAGCTGTCAGGATCGGCGCGCATGCCCTTGCGAAGATAGTTCTCGCATTCGACCATCCGCTGTTCGCTGTGCAGCAGACACCACGGAATGTACGCGCCGCCATATTCCGGAGCGAGCACGAGAGCCCGATCCGCCGCCTGACGAGCGGCGGCGACAGCTTCGGCGCGGTTCGCTGCTGGAAGCTCACCGAACGCGAAGGCCGTGCTGAAGGCGAAATTGTTCTGGGCCAGCGGCGAGTCGGGTGCCTGGCTCGCGAGGCGGCGGGACGTCTCATAATCATGAAGCGTGCCGACACTGTCGAGACCGGCAACGCTGCTCTGCAGGAGCGCACTAATGATCGCGGGGTCGGACGGATGGCGCCGTTCCATCGCGATGATCGGCGCGGTCCAGGAAAGCTGCGACGCAACCTGCGCACCGATCATCTCCGCGAAGTCGCCGACATCAGCGCGCGGAGTTTCGAATTGGTGCGAGAAGACAATGACGTGGTGTTCGGTTTCCTCCATTCGCACCGTCACGGTGAACTTATCAGGTGCGCTGGTGGCTTGCCCCGAGATCAGGAAATCGGCGGGCGCGGCGGCGCCCTGTGGCGCGGAGTCGATCGTTCGGACCGAAAAAGCGCCCTGCGATAAGGTGTGAGCAACGGAATCGTGAGCTGCGGCCGAGATTTTGCGGGCGTCGGGGTCGGTGGCATCGGCCGTGAACGGCAACAAAGCGACGCTCAGCGCCCGGGTCGGCTGGCTGCTTGGCCGACTGAGGTACAGCGCAACGGTCACCGCAACCAACGCGACCAGGGCGGCGGCTGCAGCTGCCCAGCGGCGCGGCGACTTCCACAAGCGCTTTACCGTCGGGCGCACTGTGGGCGGCTTCAATGGCACACCCGCCTTCGCGCTTACGGCCGCGATCACATCGTCGATTTGCTTCGGCCTCCCGCGCCCGGACCAGCGCGACAGGTCGGTCGTCTGGAACTGGCGAAAGCCAAGCGGGGGGCGGCATTCTTCGAGAAGCACGGGGACGAGGCGGCCAGAATCGCGTCCTTCCGCCGCCTCGTCGCGTACCCATGGGGAATCCACGGAGTTCGTGGACCACAGAACGACGACGGCACTTGCGCTTTTCAGCGCCTCCTCGATCTCACGGGAAAATTCCGAGCCGCTGCCGATCCGCTGATCGATCCAGACGTCGAAGGATTCCTTTTCGAGGACATGGGCGATCGCCCGCGCTTTGGGTCCGTCTTCGCGTGCGTAGCTGACAAAGACGCTTGCCATTCCGGCTCCGCCCCCGTTTGAGCGCTATGTGCTTCCAAACGGGCCTGCGGCGCAAGCGAACCATTCGC
>DASUCP010000150.1:0-2818 GCA_036275975.1 Sphingomicrobium sp. | reverse complement strand
CGCCAGGCCGAATGCTTCGTCACCAAGCCGGCAGGCCATCCCGACGAGCGCTTCCACCGCAACGTTACCGAGCTGCTCGACGAGTGGTGGCGCACCCATGCCGCGCCGACGGTCGGCGTCCGCATCATCGGACGAGAGCGCTCGCCGCGCATCTCGGAGATCTGCGACATCCTGCAGCGCCACGATTTCCCCTACACGTTTCACCCCATCGGTTCCGATGCGGCACACAGGATCCTCGACCGCGAAGACATGGCCGGCGAACGGGGGGTGGTGGTCGTCCTTCACGACGGCCGTCAGCTCATCGACCCCACGAATCTGGAGATTGCCCAAGCTCTCGGCGCCCGCACCCGCCCCGGCTCCGGCGTCTACGACGTCGTCGTGGTCGGCGGCGGACCGGCAGGCCTGTCTGCCGCCGTCTACGCCGAATCGGAAGGCTTGCGCACTGCGCTGATCGAGCCGACCGCCATGGGGGGACAGGCCGGCACGAGCTCGATGATTCGCAACTATCTCGGCTTCCCGCGAGGCATCAGCGGCGCGGAACTCGCCGCGCGCGCCTTCGATCAGGCGATCTTGTTCGGCACCGAGATGATCTACGGCAATGCGGCCACCGAACTTCGGCGCCAGGACGGCCTTCTCATGGTCGAGCTGAGCGATGGAACCACCGTTCCGGGCCGATCGGTCGTGATCGCGACAGGCGTTTCCTACCGCGTCCTCGATGTCCCCAGGCTTCAGGGCTTGCACGGCGCCGGCGTCTTCTACGGCGCCGCCATGTCCGAAGCTCCCGGCCTCGCGGGACAGCGCACCTTCGTGGTCGGTGGCGGCAACTCCGCCGGCCAGGCCGCGCTCCACCTCGCGAGATTCGCCACGCAGGTCGTCATCCTCGTCCGCGGCGACTCGCTCGCCGCGAGCATGTCCGATTACCTCATCACCGAGATCGACGCGACACCGAACATCGAAGTCCGGTATCGCACCGAAGTCGTCGATGTTAGCGGCGACACCCGACTCGAACGGCTCACGCTCCGAGACCACGCAACCGGTCGCGACGAGACCGTGGACGCCGCGGGACTGTTCATCCTCATCGGCGCGAAGCCGTTTACCGACTGGCTTCCTGCTGCGATCGACCGCGATCGATGGGGCTACATCACGACGGGACCTTCCGACGACGACCCGCGTCGTCTCGCGTACGAGACGACCCTGCCCGGTGTCTTCGCGGTCGGCGACGTACGGCGCGACTCCATCAAGCGCGTCGCCTCGGCTGTCGGCGAAGGCGCGGTCTGTGTGCGTCTGATCCACGACTACTTCGCGCGCGCCGGCTGAACTTGCGGCGCAACCCTTGCTGCGACTCCACAGCCGAGCGAAGCGTCGCCGCTTGCGTGTCTACCGACCGCGCGCTTGCGGAGGCTGTCTGCGTCGGGCTCTTGACCCGATGCCCGGGGATGCGCCAAAGTGGAGCCGAAATTGACCATGCGCTTTCCGCTCCCTCCATTTCTGCGGCGTAGCGCGCGAGCTGCGCCCGACGAGTCCACGAACCCGTCGCGAACCAGCGCCAACGCTTCGGCCGGGCGCCGCGGCGCATGGTTCTCGATGGGCACGCGCGCCGCTCGGGAAACGCTTTGGACTCCTCCCCAGCCGCTCAGTGGCGAGGTCGAACGGCAGGACGCACCTGCGCGCAACGCCGATCGGTTACCGCGACAGTCGTCGAAAGGGCTCCGCTGGCTCGCGGTTCTGATCGCGATCGCGAGCGCTTTCCTCGCGGTGATGCTGGCAATGCCCAGCGGCTAGAACCGCTCGCTTCAGTGCCCCGTCGCCGCGAACCAGGCCAGGCCGGGGCTTGTTACGAAAATGATCGGCGCGATGCACGGCTGCGGCAGCGTAAGGTCGGCCTCGATGAGGGCGCTTCCACCGCCGCTCGACGCCGGTCCGAGGGTTGCGGGGAATGCGGACGTCGCGACATTCACGACCGAGCCGTCGCTCGTGAGGCAACTGACAACCGCGCGAAACGACGAAACGGTGTTGGAGCCCGCGTTAGGCCCGGCGGCGAACACCAGTCCGGCAACTGCGACCTCGAGATGACCATCGGTCTTAAGCTCCCCTGATGCTCCGCCCACCATCCACGGCAGCCCACCGCCGTTGATGCCGCGGATCGGTTGTGCCGCTCCGATCAACGCCTGAGGCACACCTATCATCGTGTCGAACTCGAGCATCTTGGGAACCTTGTCTTGCTTCGCGATCGCATTGAGCGACGTAGCCGCCAACGTCCCCATGAGCACCAGCGTTGACCCAAGCACCGACGCCTTTCGCATTGCGCATCCCCTATCGTAAATTGACGAGTGCCGAGAAGCGGCCTCCGCCGCGGGCAACGCTTTGCAGGCGCAGCGCCACAGCCGCGCTAACACGCGAGCCCGACAAAAGATTCCCGCGGCGCTCGGAGTGAGGGGATCAAGGAGGCCCGACAAGGAGATCTGGATCGTAAGCTTCAGGCAGTGCCATCTTGGCCACATCGACCTGAAGCAAAGGAGCCTGCAACCACTGGACAACCCCTTCGGCCGGAGGTTGTCACCGATGTGTTAGGTACGACCCGTCATCGATGTGCCCGGGCCGTACCATCCTCGAAGCTTACTGCGTCGGACCACGTCGGTGGTGACGAGCCGGAAGCACATGGGGCAGCTACTGCAGCGGGTTTCCAATCGTCAAGCCCGCCCTCTGCGCGCATCCAGCGAATACGCGCCCGGTCCGAAGGCGAACACGAAGAGCAGACCGCCGGCGATGGCCATATTCTTGAAGAAGTTGATGGTCTGCATCAGTTGCTGGTCCGGCG
>DASUCP010000149.1:0-17112 GCA_036275975.1 Sphingomicrobium sp. | reverse complement strand
GACTGGACGTGGAGGATCGCGCGCTGAACGACCCGCTGGAATCCGCTGGTCGGCGTCGGGTCGGTGGCGCTGTCGGCGACGAGGGCGCCGAGCTCATTGTCGAGATACTGCTTCACGGATGCGCGAAGCTCGTCGCGGCTGACGCCGCAGGCGGTCATCACCTTGGACGCATGCTCGTCGTCAATGAGGGCAATCAAAAGATGTTCGAGGGTCGCATACTCGTGGCGACGCTTCGTCGCCTCACCCAGGGCATTGTGGAGGGTCTGTTCGAGTTCGCGAGCGAAACTAGGCATTTAGCGTCGTACTCCGTGCCCACGGAGGGAGCCCGTGGGCTTTGTTTGAATGTCATACGCGGGAACGCGGCAATCAAGAGCCGTTTCCCTTCTTTTCCCCAGATTAGTAACGGCCAGAGATGTTCGGCCGCTTAACGGGTCGGCGGATCAGGATTTTTTGAACAGTTCTTCGGCCGCCGAGCGGTGCGTTTGCGCGCGTTCCATGTGGGCTTCGACGCGGGCGATCTCGGCTTTCAGCGCCTCGACCCTCTCTTTGAGTTCGTCGATCGACAGCGGATCGAGGTCCTGCTTGGCAAGCGCGACCAAAGGGTCGTCGGGCTTGCTCGGGAAGAGTTCGTCGAGGTCCACTGCTGAATCGTTGACCCATGACGCTGCCAAGTCAATAAGCCGGGCCTCGTGACCAACGTGCCCTCCTCGATGATGGCTGTGGTGGCGCCGCAGCCGGATGGCGCCGAGGAGTTGGCGCTGGTCGAGCGGCCGGTGCCGCGGGCTGGTCCTGATGAAGTTCTGATCAAGGTCGCTGCGGCCGGCGTGAACCGGCCCGACATCCTTCAGCGCCGCGGACTTTATCCGCCTCCGCCCGGCGCTCCCGACATCCTGGGCCTCGAGATCGCGGGCGAGGTCGTGGAGACCGGAAAAGGCGCGGAAGAGCTGATTGGCAAGCAGGTTTGCGCGCTGGTGGCAGGGGGCGGCTATGCCCAATATTGTGCGGCTCCGATCGGGACCTGCCTGTTCGTGCCGGAGGCGCTCTCGCTAATCGAAGCGGCGGCGATGCCGGAAACCCTGTTCACTGTGTGGGTGAACCTGTTCGAGCGTGGCTTCGCGGCCGACGGAGACTGGGTGCTGGTCCATGGCGGGACGAGCGGTATCGGGACCATGGCGATCCTGCTCGGGCGATTGTTCGGCCTTAAGGTCATCGTCACCTGCGGCACGGACGCGAAATGCGCCCGTGCGCTGGAGCTCGGCGCCGAAGCGGCGGTCAATTACCGCGAGCAGGATTTCGTCGAGATCGCGCAGCGCCTTACCGATGGCAAGGGCGTCAACGTCGTGCTCGACATGGTGGGCGGAGATTATCTGCCGCGGAACCTAAAGGCACTCGCGGACGACGGTCGGCACGTCTCGATCGCGACTCAGCGGGGAGCCAAGGCGGAGGTGTCGATCGCCGACATCATGCGCCGACGGTTGACGCTGACCGGCTCGACGCTGCGGGCGCGGCCAGTCGAGTTCAAGACCATGGTCGCTGACGAGATCGGCAAGACCGTGTGGCCGTACGTCGAGGGCGGGCGGCTGAAGCCGGTCATCGACCGCACCTTTCCGCTCAGTGACGCGGCGGTAGCGCACGCGCGGATGGAGGCGGGTGACCATGTCGGCAAGATCGTGCTGGAGATCGCGCCATGAGCGATGAAATGATCCTTCACGGATATCCGCTGTCGGGAAATTGCTACAAGGTTGCGCTGACGGCAGCGCTAGTCGGCAAGCCGGTCGAGTGGCGGGTCTATGACATCATGAAGGGCGAGACGCGCACGCCAGAGTTCCTCGGACAAGTGAATGCAAATGGACGAATTCCGGTGCTCCAGATTGGGGATCGGTTCATGCCGGAGAGCAACGCGGCATGCCACTATCTCGCCGACGGATCGAAGCTGATCCCGAACGAGCCCTTCGAGCATGCCGACATGCTGAGGTGGATGTTCTGGGAACAATATAGTCACGAGCCGAACATCGCGACCTTGCGGTTCTGGATGCGCTGGGTAGGCATCGAGCAGCTGAGCGGCGCTCAGCGCGAGCAGATGCCGATCAAGCGCAAGGCCGGCAATGAAGCACTCAAGCTGATGGACGACCATCTGAACGGCCGCGAGTGGTTCGTCGGGAATGCCCTGACCCTCGCGGATGTCTGCCTGTTCGCCTACACGCATGTCGCGGACGAGGCGGATTTCGATCTCGAGCTTTACGCCAACGTCGTGCGCTGGATGGAGCAGATCATGAGCCTGCCTGATTTCGTGCCCATGGAAGCCTGACAGCACTTGCCCGCGTGCGGCTGCAGGACTAAGTCGATCGGCAAGTTGGCCGCTCCGTGAGGGGCGGCCCTATTCATTTCTAGGAAACGGAGACATCCCAGTGGCCCAGCCCCTGATGCCCCATGCGACCGCTGCCTGGCTGGTCGACAATTCATCGCTCACGTTCGAGCAGATCGCGGAATTCTGCGGTCTTCACATCCTCGAGGTCCAGGCGATCGCCGACGATACCGCGGCGACCAAGTTGACGGGCCGTGACCCGATCCGGGCGGGAGAGCTGACCCACGAGGAGATCGAGAAGGGCCAGAAAGACCCCGATTACAAGCTTCAGATGTGGAAAGCCCCGGAAGCGGTGCGCCGCACCCGCGGACCGCGCTATACGCCCGTTTCCAAGCGCCAGGACAAGCCGGACGGCATCGCCTGGATCATCAAGAACCATCCTGAGGTCAGCGACGGCCAGATCAGCAAGCTCATCGGCACCACGCGCACGACGATCGCGGCAATCCGTGACCGTACCCACTGGAACATGGCGAACATCATGCCGAAGGATCCGGTGACGCTTGGCCTGACGACGCAGCGTGAGCTGGATGCCGCCGTCGCCAAGGCGGCGAAGGCTGCCGGAGCGCCGGCGCCGGTCGATACGCGTTTCGAGGGCGATCGCGAGGCATTGATCGAGCAGCTGCGCCGCGAGCGAGAAGAGCATGCTCGCGAGGCGGAGGCGGCGCTGGCCGAAGCCGGGGAGGAGGCGCTTCGCGACGAGATCGTGCCGGGCATCCGCGACCCGTTCAAGAACACGCCGGTCGAGTAAGCTACTGTTGATTCGCGGCTGCGCGGGGGTCAGAATTGAGTTATGGCAACCGCCGAGATCGACGTCAGCCAACTGAGCTTTGAGGACGCGTTGAAGCGCCTCGAGGAGATCGTACGCACACTCGAAAAGGGCGAGGCGCCACTCGACCAGTCGATCGACCTTTATCAAGAGGGTGACCGCCTGAGGCGGCATTGTGAAGCGCGTTTGAAGGACGCGCAGGCGCGGATCGAGCAGATCGCCTTCGGAAGCGACGGCAAGCCGGCGGGGCTCAAGCCCTTCGATGCCGGTTGAGACGATCGACCGGCTCGCCCAGGAGCTGGAATCGGAGGCGCTGCGCGTCTCCGCCGACGTCGACAGCTTCTTCGCGAAATTGCTCGCGCCAACGGGTGACAGCCGCGAACGACTATTCGAAGGGATGCGCCACGCCGCGATCGGCGGCGGCAAGCGCCTGCGGCCGTTGCTTACGATCGCCGCATCGAAGCTCTTCGCGATCGACCGGATCCGGGCGCTCCGCGTCGGCTGCGCGATCGAGGCAATCCACGTCTATTCGCTGATTCACGACGACCTGCCGTGCATGGACGATGCTGAGCTGAGGCGCGGCAAGGCGACCGTGCACAAGGCCTTCGGCGAGGCTGAGGCGGTGCTCGCGGGCGACAGCCTACACGCGCTGGCGTTCGAGATTCTGGCGCATCCGGCAACCCATGAAGATCCTTGGGTGCGTTCCGATCTGGTGATCGAGCTAGCGCGCGCCGCAGGCCCGAACGGAATGGCCGGCGGGCAGATGATGGACCTTGTCGCCGAGGGCCAGACGCTCGATCTCCCGGCGATCACGCGGCTCCAGCAGCTCAAGACCGGCGCGCTGATTGAATATGCGGTGGAGGCGGCGTGCATCATGGTGAAGATGCCGCCGGACGCGCGAACGCCGTACCGTGGCTATGCGCGCAACATCGGGCTCGCCTTTCAGATCGCCGACGATCTCATCGACCATAGCGGCGATGAGGCGGCGGCGGGCAAGCCGACGCGCAAGGACGCGCATGCGGGGAAGGCGACGTTCGTCTCACTGCTGGGCGAGGAGCGGGCGCGGCAGCAGGCGGGATTCCTGGTCAACCAGGCGATCGAGCATTTGTCCGGCCACGGCAGCGAAGCGGATCTGCTCCGCGCCATCGCGCGATTTGCGATAGAAAGAGACCATTGATGAAGGTGGCAGTCTACCCGGGGACGTTCGACCCCATCACGCTCGGGCACCTCGACATCATCCGGCGCGGCGCGCACCTCGTCGACAAGCTGGTGATCGGAGTGACGACGAACCCGTCGAAGGAGCCGATGTTCAGCGTCGCCGAGCGGATCGAGATCGTTCGCCGCGAGGTGAAGGACATCCCGGGCGACATCGAAGTGGTCGAATTCGACTCACTGCTGATGGAGTTCGCCGAGAAGCAGGGAGCAACCGCGATCCTCCGCGGGCTGAGGGCGGTTGCCGACTTCGAATATGAGTTCCAGATGGCGGGCATGAACCAGCAGCTGAATGACGACATCGAGACCGTGTTCTTGATGGCCGACGTCTCGCTTCAGCCGATCGCGTCGAAGCTGGTGAAGGAGATCGCGCGGTACGGAGGCTCGATCGACAAGTTCGTCACGCCGGCAGTGGCTCAGGACGTTCGGCGCCATCTCAACGGCGGTTCACGATAGCGTCAGCCGGTCTGACACAGACAACCAAGCTTTCGGGGAGGGATATGCTCAGCAAGCTTCTATTCGCGGCGCCATTGGCACTGACCTTGATGGCGGCAGCGCCGGCTCCGGTGACGCCGGCCGCCCCGAGCCTCGATGCACCTGCCGAAGTTGTCGCAAATCCGGCCAACCACTGGTTCCTCGACCTGTCGAACGGCGGAACTGTGGAGATCGTGCTTCGGCCCGATATCGCACCCCACCATGTCGACCGAATCCAGACTCTGACGCGGCAGGGCTTCTACAACGGTCTCAGCTTCCACCGCGTGATTCCCGGCTTCATGGCGCAGGGCGGCGATCCGACTGGAACGGGTGAGGGCGGCTCCAAGCTCCCCGATCTCAAGGCCGAGTTCACGGCCGTGCCCTTCCTGCGCGGAACGGTCGGGGCCGCGCGGACCGACCAACCGGACACCGCGAACAGCCAATTCTTCATCATGTTCGTCCCGAACGAGAGCCTCGACGGCAACTACACGGTGATGGGCCGGGTGGTGAAAGGCATGGACGCGGTCGACAAAATCGCTCCGGGCGAGCCTCCGACGGAACCGACGAAAATTGTGAAGGCGTATCTCGGCGGCTAGTGCACGGCGCCGATGCGCGTCGCCGACTTCGACTTCGATCTTCCCGCGGAACAGATTGCGCTGAGACCGGCGCGCCCGCGCGACAGTGCGCGCCTGCTGGTGGTGAATGGCACCGAGATTTTCGATCGGAGGGTGCTCGACCTGCCGGACCTGCTCCATCCCGGCGACGTCCTGGTGTTCAACGATACGAAAGTCATTCCAGCACAGCTGGAAGGGCGGCGAGGCGTGGCGAACATCGGAGCTACCTTGCACAAGCGAGAGGGCCCGCGCGAATGGCAGGCGTTTCTTCGCAATGCGAAGCGGGCTCGCGAGGGAGACCGCATAGACTTCGGTGATGGCGTCAGCGCGTCGGTGATCGAGAAATCCGACGACGGTTCGGCGCTGCTTCATTTCCATGGCGAAGAGCCTGTCGAGTTGCTGCTCGAGAGGGCAGGCCGAATGCCGCTTCCGCCATACATCGCGTCCCGACGCGAGGTCGATGAACGGGATCGTGAAGATTACCAGACCATGTTTGCTCGGGAGGAGGGCGCGGTCGCGGCACCGACCGCTGCGCTGCACTTCACCGAGCGGCTGCTGGAGATGCTCGACGACCGCGGGGTTGGCCGCGAGACGCTGACGCTGCACGTCGGCGCGGGGACGTTCCTGCCGGTCAAGTCCGAGAGGATCGAAGACCATAAGATGCACGCCGAATGGGGACGCATCGATGCAGCGGCTGCGGAGCGGCTCAACGCCGTGCGGCGCTCAGGCGGCCGGCTGATCTCCGTCGGGACGACCAGCCTGCGCCTCCTCGAAAGCGCCGCGGATGAGGACGGTACCATCCGTCCGTTCGAAGGGGACACGGCGATCTTCATCACGCCGGGTTATCGCTTCAAGGCGATCGATGGGCTCATCACCAACTTTCATTTGCCGCGTTCGACTCTTTTCATGCTCGTCAGCGCGCTGATGGGTCTCGACGTGATGAAGGCCGCCTACGCACACGCGGTCGACGCCGGCTACCGCTTTTACAGCTACGGCGACGCGAGCTTGCTGCTGCCGTTTAGGGCTATTCCGCTGCGCTGAAGCTCGGACGCTGGCGGACGGGCGCGGACGCTCTATCGGCAGCCGTCTGGCTCTGCGGCCGAAGCTGCAGCCAGTTGCCGAGATCGCGGCCGATCAGCTGCTCCAGCCGCTCGATCTCCCCCCTAAGCTGCCGGCGAATGTCTTCCTGCACGCTGAGCGGCAGCGGCTCGCGCCGGGCCGGGATGCGGTTCCATTTCAGCAGGCGCTTGCGAAATGCAAAGATCGTGTCGAACGCGCTGTGGTCGGCCAAATCGCCGCCGAGCTTGCGCTCCCGATTCCGAAAGTGCGGCCCAGCGACATATTTGCGCACCGGTTTCGGCGGGCGCTTCAGCAGGCGCTGCAGCCACGCAACGCGGACGTCGTGGCTCTCCCGCCGCGGAGCAAGATCGATCGTCCGCTCCATCGCCGGCAAACCGATGAAATCCATGAGCCGGCGGTATTGGCCGATGGGATCGGCCGCGAGGTCGTCGAAAAGCAGGACGAGGCACCGCTGCCACCCGACACTCGCGAACAGGCGCTCGAGGTAGGTCGCATAGCGGCAAGCCTGATCGTAGCGCAGCCAGCGTGGCTCGACGCAGCTGTGCGGAATTCGCTTGCCGGCAGCTCGGTCCGGAACCGCCGCCCACGCGTCCTCGAAGCGGCCAAGCGTCTCATCACCCAGGAACACCAGCCGCTTATGGAGCGACGGCAGCATCTCCATCGGATCGCGGAGGGTCACGACGAAGCGCGAATTCGGCCACAGGCGAACGACCGGCTCGAGTTGTTCCGGCGCATAGAGGTAGGAGACCGAGCAGTCGGCCGCGAGCTGGTTGTGCGCCGAGCAATGCGGGAAGAAGCGTGCGAGATATTCCTCTTCGACCTCTTTTCTGAGCTCCGGCATCGCGAGGCCGGTGAGGTCGTGGCGGGCGAAAAAGTGCGGCTCCTTCACCACCGGGAAGCAGACGTCGGGATGAGCCTTGAGGAAATTCGCAAGCGTCGTCGTGCCGCACCGCGGCGCCCCGACGATGAAGGCGAATCGCTCGATGTCGTTCACGCTCGGCATCATGCTAAAACCTCTAACAGGAGAGTATGGCTCCGACACAACTTGAATGAGGCGACGTTGCGGCAGGCGGAGGAGACGCTAAGCGGCTTCGAGTGACGCGCTTTGCCTTTGTCATCACTCACACCGACGGTGCCGCCCGCACGGGTGTCATCGCAATGCAGCGCGGCGAAGTCCGGACGCCCGCTTTCATGCCGGTCGGCACCGCGGCGACGGTCAAGGCAATGCGTCCAGAGGAGGTGCGCGCGAGCGGTGCCGACATCATCCTCGGCAACACCTATCATCTGATGCTCCGTCCCGGCGCGGAGCGCGTGGCCAGGCTCGGCGGTCTGCACAAGTTCATGAACTGGGAACGCCCGATCCTCACCGACAGCGGTGGCTATCAGGTGATGAGCCTCAGTGAACTCCGGAAAGTTACCGAGGAGGGGGTGGCGTTTGCGAGCCATCTGGACGGATCGCGTCACATGCTATCACCGGAGCGATCGATCGAGGTTCAGCGGCTGCTTGGCTCCGACGTTCTGATGCAGTTCGACGAACTGGTGCCGACAAGCTCGACGCGAGAACAACAGCGTGACGCGATGGACCGGTCGGTCCGCTGGGCGAAGCGCAGCAAGGACGAGTTCGAGCGTGGCGGCAAGCATGCGGAAAGCGCTGCATTGTTCGGAATTCAGCAGGGAGCGTTGGACGAGGCGCTTCGCCGAGAGTCGGCTGAGGCGCTGATCGACATCGGTTTCGATGGATATGCGGTCGGAGGCCTCGCGGTCGGAGAAGGGCAGGGGGCGATGCTTGGCTGTCTCGACTTCGCGGTCGAGATGCTTCCCGCCGACCAGCCGCGCTACCTGATGGGCGTCGGCAAGCCTGACGATATCGTCGAGGCGGTGGTCCGCGGGATCGACATGTTCGATTGCGTCCTTCCGACGCGCTCCGGCCGAACCGGGCAGGCCTTCACTGCCGAAGGCCCGCTGAACCTCCGGAACGCCCGCTTCGCCGAGGATACCGACCCGATCGAGGCGGGCTGCCCATGCCCGGCATGCACGCAATTTGAACGCGCGTACGTCCACCACCTCGTGAAGTCGGGCGAAATCCTCGGTGCGATGCTGATGACCCAGCACAACCTTTGGTTCTACCAACGGGTGATGCAGAGCCTTCGCAATGCGATCGCGGCGAAGCGGCTGCAGTCATTCGCGAATGAATTCCTGCAGCGCTATCGCGGAGCGAACTAGATCGCGTCGTCTCGGACGTGCTCCGCCTCGTCACACGGCTGCAACTTGTCCTGGGTCCTCAGCTCAAAGTCGCTTGCGTCGTGTCGCTCGTGGAGCTGCTCGCTTTCATCGCCGGTGAGCTTGTTGACTATGCGGCCGCGCTTTACTGCCGGTCGCGCATCGATCTGCTTCGCCCACCGCATTAGGTGCTCATATTCGTGCGTCGCGAGGAATTCGTCGGCCCCCGTGTAGGAACGGCCGAGCGCCACGCCGCCGTACCACGGCCAGATCGCCATATCGGCAATCGAATAGTCGGCGCCGGCGATATATTCGTTGTCGGCGAGGCGGCGGTTAAGGACGTCGAACTGCCGCTTTGCCTCCATGGAATAGCGATTGATCGGATATTCGAACTTCTCGGGCGCATAGGCAAAGAAATGGCCGAATCCCCCGCCAAGGAACGGGGCCGCGCCCATCTGCCAGAAGAGCCACGAGAGTGTCTCGGCGCGCGACGCGCCTGACGAAGGGAGAAACTCGCCAAACTTCTCGGCGACATAGACCAGGATGGCTCCGGATTCGAAGACTCTGATCGGCTCGGGGCCGCTGCGATCGACAAGGGCGGGAATCTTCGAGTTCGGGTTCACCGCGACGAAGCCGCTTCCGAACTGGTCGCCATCGCCGATGCGGATCGGCCAGGCGTCATATTCGGCATCCTTGTGCCCCTTCTCGAGCAATTCCTCGAACATGATCGAGACCTTTTGCCCGTTCGGGGTGGCAAGGGAGTAAAGCTGGAAGGGGTGCTTGCCGACAGGAAGCTCTTTTTGGTGGGTGGCCCCGGCAGTCGGACGATTGATGCTGGCGAACTGGCCGCCGCTCGGCTGTTCCCATTTCCACACGCGCGGCGGAACGTACTCGTTGTTTTCGGCCATGACGGCTCCTTCGCTTTCCCAGCCCGCGGGCGAGCTAGGGAGCGCTCGCGGCCGTTTCCAGTGTCAGGTTTGTGCCTAGCCGGCGCTGTTTGACAGGAACGAAGGCAGGGGCCCGTTCCACTCCGACTTCATGTCCTCGAGCACAGGGGAGCGTTCCGCCTTGTCCTTCGGCTTTTCGGGCTCGGCCTTGTTCGACTTGGGATTCTTCGCGTCGGGCATCTTCGATTCGGGCTTCTTGGCTTCAGCTGGCGCTGACTGAGCGCCGATCCGTTGGATTTTATGGCTAGTCAGCTTCTCGATCCGCTGGATCAGCTCTGCGTCGTCCTTCGTCGCGAGCGTGACCGCAATGCCCTTGGCTCCAGCACGTCCCGTGCGGCCGATCCGGTGAACATAATCGTCCGGCTGCCACGGGACGTCGAAGTTGATGACGTGGCTGACGCCCTTCACGTCGAGCCCGCGAGCAGCGACGTCGGAGGCGACAAGGATGTTAATTTCGTCGTTCTTGAACCGGTCGAACTCGGCAATCCGCTGCGCCTGCTCCATATCGCCCTGAATCTGGCCGGCGGCGAAGCCCGCACGCCTGAGGCTCGACGCCAGGTCACGGACCGTCGTCTTGCGGTTGCAGAAGACGATCGCATTGCGAAAATCGTCCGACCTCAGCAGGTCCTTGAGCGCGTCCTTCTTTTTGTCGGCGCGGACCTCGACCAGGCGTTGCTCGATGTTCACATTGGCTGACGCCGGACGCGCGACCTCCACCCTCTTGGGATCGTTGAGGAACTTTGACGCCAACTTCTGGATCGGCGGCGGCATGGTCGCCGAGAAGAGCAAGGTCTGGCGATTCTTCGGGAGCTTCGAGCAAATTTCCTCGATGTCGGGGATGAAGCCCATGTCGAGCATCCGATCGGCTTCGTCGATCACCAGCAAGTTGCAGTCCGTCAGCATGATCTTGCCGCGCTGGAACAGGTCCATGAGGCGCCCGGGCGTAGCGATCAGGACGTCGACGCCTTTTTCCAGCGTCTTCACCTGGTCGCCCATTTGAACGCCGCCGATCAGCAGCGCCATCGAAAGCGGATGGTACTTGCCGTATTTTTCGAAGTTCTCCGCGACCTGCATTGCCAGCTCGCGGGTCGGCTCGAGGATCAGCGAACGCGGCATTCGCGCGCGGCTGCGGCCATGATGCAGGATGTCGATCATCGGCAGGACGAAGCCCGCGGTCTTGCCGGTGCCGGTCTGCGCAATCCCGACCAGGTCCTTGCCCATGAGGACGGAAGGGATGGCCGCACGCTGGATCGGCGTTGGTTCCGGGTAACCGCTGTCGGAAACCGCGCGGAGCAATTCGTCGGAAAGGCCGAGATCGGCAAAACTCATTGATTCTTCCGGATAAAGGATAGGGCCGAGGCGATCATCGCCGGCACTGGAAGTGCGTGTGCGAAGGCCTTGAACTTGTCAAGAAATGTGGGGCTTCGTTGTTGCGATTCCAAGTCCAATGGCGGCGCCACATTACCGAACTTTCATTCGACGCCTGATTGACCGATCAGGGCATTTGGCTTCCTGATTGCCGCCGATGATTGAATCCGAGCATCCCAGGAGATTGGCACTGAAAAGCGCACTGGCGATTCTCATCGCCTGCGCGATCCTCTTTGCGATGATTGCCGTCGCCGTTCGGCAGGTTCGCGTTGAGGCGCCGGCATCCCATGACGCCCGGGCTCTGCTCAAGCTGGACAGCGCACTGGGGGCGACGCTCGAGCCCCTGGACGCCACGAGTGCCCGGATCCTCGGCGGCGGCAGTGAGAAGGACGACATGGTGGTCACCAGCCTTGCGAGCGGCGGCCGCGCGTCCGCGGCAGGCATCCGCGTCGGCGACGTCGTCGAAGCGATCGACGGCAAGGACGCTTCCGACGTGGACCAGGCGCTCGCCGCTCTCGGGCCCGCGCCGACGCGGGTGGTGATCAACCGCCACGGCAATCGTGCTATCGTGGAGCTTCCGGGCAATCCCGACGCGTCCCGCGGATAGGTGGAGCAACCAGATGGGGCCCGTGACGAAGAAGATCCTGGTCGTCGAGGATGATTCTACGACGGCCGAATATGTCGCCAAAGGCTTCGGCCAGAACGGCTACGTCGTCGATGTGGCGGCGGACGGCCGTGATGGCTTGTTCCACGCGACCGACGGAAACTACGCTGCAATCGTACTCGACCGCATGCTGCCGGGAATGGACGGGCTGTCGGTCCTGAGCGCCATTCGCGCCGCTGGCATCGAGACGCCGGTCATCGTCCTGTCCGCGCTCGGTTCGACCGATGAGCGGGTCAAAGGGTTGAAGAGCGGGTCCGACGATTATCTCGCAAAGCCGTTCGCCTTCTCGGAGCTGCTGGCTCGTGTGGAAGCCTTACAGCGACGCGGCGCGCTCGCTGCCCAGCCGCTCGCCACGAAGCTCGCCTGTGCTGACCTGGCTATGGACCTGCTCGCGCGGCGCGTTGAGCGCGGCGGCAAGCGTGTCGACCTGCAGCCGCGCGAATTCCGCCTGCTCGAGCTCCTGCTCCGCAACAAGGGGCAGGTGGTGACCCGGACCATGATGCTGGAGGAGGTCTGGGACTATCATTTCGATCCCGGGACCAACGTGATCGACGTGCACATCAGCCGGCTTCGCAAGAAAATCGACGATGGGTCGGGAATACCCCTGCTCCATACCGTCCGCGGGGCCGGCTACATGCTGAGCGATACCGCTTGAGGCGCTGGCCGCGGCTGCACATTCGTCTTCCTGCGCCGATCCGCGTGGCGCTCATCAGCCTCGCGTTCAGCCTCGTAATTACGCTTCCGGTGCTGCTCTTCGTCTATCACCAGACCGACCGATTGTACGAGGAACGCATCCGCGACCGCGTCCAGGACGGCGAGCGGGACATGCTGTTCGCTTATGCGAGCGGCGGCCTTCCGGCACTGGTCGATTCCATCGACGACGTGATCGACACCGGCGCGATGCGGGGCGGCGTGGTACTCCTCGTCGATCCAAACGGTCATAAGATCGCCGGCAATCTCGTGGGATGGCCCCCGGTCCTTAGGACGCCGACGGACTGGGTAGAATTCCGCCTCTATCGGGAAGGTCAGACCAGGGCCGAGCTGTTTGCGATCCGAACCGTCCGGCTGAAGAACGGCGAGCGCCTGCTACTCGGAACGGCAATCGACGAACGCGAGCACATGCGCGCGGCGCTGCTCGAAGCGTTGATTGCCGCGCTTCTGCTCGCCGTCCCGCTCGGCCTCATCGGGGGGTGGATTGTGCTCAAGGTGACTGAGCGGCGGGCGCGCGCAATCGGCAATGTCGCCGGCAGGATTGCAAGCGGCGACTTCAGCCACCGGCTTGAGGTGGAGAGAGAAACCGATGAGTTCGCAATTATTGCTCGAGCGATCAACGCGATGCTCGAGCGGATCGAGGAGTTGGTCGAGCAATTACGGCTGGTGACGGATTCGCTGGCACATGACCTGCGTTCGCCGCTCACCCGGATCAGCGCAAATCTCGAGCGTGCCGCGACGACTTCGGCCGACGTCCAGCAACAGGCCCTTGAGGCCGTCTCTCTCGATGTCGAGCGGATGCTGCGCCTCATCTCGGCAACCCTCGAGATCAGCAGCACGGAAGCGGGAACCGGCCGCCAGCACTTCGAGCAGTTCGATCTGGCCGAGCTGCTTCGGGATATTTGCGAGATCTATACGCCCGTCGCGGAGGAGCGCGGGATGGCGATGACTGTCGATGAGCCGGAAAGCGTCAGCTATTTCGGAAACCGCCAGTCGATTGGACGAGCCGTCGCGAACCTTGTCGACAATGCGCTCAAATACGGTGGCGGCTCAATCAGTCTTGGAGCCGCGGACCATAATGATTGGGTCGAACTGTGGGTCGCTGATAGCGGGAGCGGAATTCCGCCTGAACAGCGCGAGCAGGCGCTCGGCCGGTACCGCCGCCTGGAAGTCGCGAGGACGACTGAAGGGAGCGGCCTGGGACTGGCGCTCGCTCGCGCGGTGGCACGGCTCCACGGGGGTGAGATCCATCTCCTGGGCAATGAGCCGGGTCTCCGTGCAGTCATCACTCTGATGCGCGGACCGCACAATCTTTCCAGATTGTAATCCCATGAACGCAAGACGGTCAGGCGTGGGAACGTAGCTCGGTGCCACTCGGATGCGCGGATCCGCCAAAGGTCTCCCCTCTCGTCTCCGTTCCTCCCGAAGCGATCCGCGCAGCCGAGGACCTCACCGATCCTCGTGTCGCAATTTCGGCACGAGCAGCCTGAAATGATCGATGGTGCAGCTTCCGCCCATGCGCGAGTGGATCGCATCGCGGCCGGCGCAGAGCTGGTCGTCCCGCGGCTGCAGATAGAAGCCGGCGTAGAAGTCGAGGGCGGGACAGTCCTCATCGAGCTTGGCGCGAACCCGGGCGCGGTCGGCAAGAATGAAATCGACGTCCTCCGAGCCGGAAAGAAGTGCGCGGCGGATCATGGCCGTCGGCACGCATTTCGGCCCCTTCTTCTCACGCCAATCGACGAGCGGCATCAGCGGACGCGGCTGTACGGGGACGCGCAGGATCACTTCGTCCTGGACGACCAATCGGGTCACGCTCTGCTCGACCGCGCCGGGTTGCACGGCAAAGAAGCCGAGCAACAGCGGCACGAAACTCCAGATTGGCCCCATGGGTTATCGGCTCCCCGCCATGGGGCTACGGCTTCGCAGCGAAGCCTTGAATAATCAATGAACTGGCTTCGGGTACCGCCCGCTGGCAGGAACTGCCGCGCGGCTTGCGTAACGAAGCCAAGGTCAATAGATGCCCGCCTCGACAATTTGCTCGGCGGACCGCGCCTCTGCGCGCGGCCGTAAGACCGACCCCAGGAGATCACCAGGATGGCGACCGCCGCCCCCGCTCAGAATTTGCCCCTGTTCTACAACGGTCTCGAACCGCTCAACGTCACCCAGCACGGCAAGATGAAGGTCCGGCGAGTGCTGCGAATGGCGCAGGTCGGACGCACCCACGCGATCCCTGTCACGGTCGACGAGTTCACGATGGTCCAGCGCCATTATCCGATCGTCTTCTCGGTCGGCGACAACCCGGTGCCGATCGCACTGATGGGTCTCAACGAAGGCGTGAACGTCTTCATCGACGAGGAAGGTCGCCCGCTCGACACGAGCCTCTACATTCCGGCCTATGTCCGTCGTTACCCGTTTCTCCTCGCAAGGCTGCGGCCGGACAGCGACGAGCTGTCGCTGTGCTTCGATCCGAGCGCCGATGCCGTCGGCGACTTCAAGGAGGGCGAACCCTTGTTCGACGGCGACCAGCCGACCGAGGCGACCAAGGCGATCCTCCAGTTCTGCGAGCAGTTCGAGGCCGCCGGGCAACGCACGGGTGCGTTCATGGAAGAGCTGGTCAAGGCGGACCTCCTGATGGACGGCGAGGTCGCGATCCAGCCGGAAGGCGCCGAGCAGCCCTTCGTTTATCGCGGGTTCCGCATGGTCGACGAAGAGAAGCTCAGGAACATGCGCGGCGACGAACTGAGGAAGATCAATCAGAACGGCATCCTGCCGCTGATCTACGCGCATCTCTTTTCGTTGACCGAGATGCGCAACGTGTTCGGCCGTCAGATGCAGCAGGGCAAAGCGCCGACGCAGGTGCCGCAGCCCGAGCCGCTGGGCGCCTGACCGCGCTATTCGGCGGCCGTCGCGAATCGCCGGCTGAGCAGCGCCTCACCGAGTTCCACCGCCAGGTAGTCGATGAATTCCGCCATCCGATCGAAGTCCGGGCCCGGCTCCTTGAGGCTATCGTCGAGATAGCAGCGCCGATCGATCTCCAGCTGGAGCGCCTGCACTCCGAAGGCCGGCCGGGCGTGACGTTCGATGACGTGCCCGCCGGCGAAAGGATCGTTGAGGCCCACTTTGAAGCCGCAGCGCCTTCCAACCTCGAGGGCCTCGCTGCTTAGCCAGCCGTCGGCCGTGCGCCCGCGGCAATCTCCAAAAACGATTTCGGGGATGTCCGCCGGCGGCGGCGGCATCGAATGGCAATCGATGAGCAGGGCGCACCCGAACCGGTCGAGCAGCAGCCGGATGCTCCGATCTATTGCTTCGTGATACGGCCGATGCGCCTGGTCCAGACGTTCCCCAAGCTGAGCGGGGCTGACGGGCCGACGCCAGAGATAGCCGTGCTGCTGTGTTCGCGCCGGCACGATTCCCAAACCGCCGCGCGCGCGCGCCGTCACTCGACCTCGGCGCGCGCCGTCGATGACCGACGGATCCACCTCATCCTCGGCGCGATTGCAATCGACGGCCGCTCGCGGAGCGCGTGCGATCACAGCGGCGCAGCCACGCTTGAGCGCACGCCACACCAGGCGGTCGACCAGCGGATCCTCCAAAGCGGCAAGCGCGGCGTGGCCGGCCGACGCATTTTCGACCAGCCAGTCGGGATAATCGCGGCCCGAATGCGGGACCGAAAGCAGGACCGGCAACGGTCCGCGCGGCGCATGGACGAGGGGGGCGGAAAGCGGCGTCATGGTTAAATTCTGTGCCAGACTAGGACTCGCGTTGAGGCGGAGCAACGCACGAATACGTTATTCGCTTCTGGCAAAACGCGTTTGTTCAGAGCATAGAGTGGCAATGGCGAGAATCCTTCTGGCCGAAGACGACACGTCGATGCGCGAGTATCTGCAGCGCGCGCTGCAACGCGTCGGTTACGAGGTCGAGGCCGTCGGCTGCGGCACCGAAGCGATGCCGCTGCTCCAGGCAGACCGTTTCGACCTGCTCCTCACCGATATCGTCATGCCCGAGATGGACGGCATCGAGCTTGCCCAGAAGGCGAGCGCGATCGACCCCAACATCCGCGTCATGTTCATCACCGGCTTTGCCGCCGTCGCACTCCAGGGTGGCCGCACGGCGCCGGAGGCCAAGCTCCTGTCCAAGCCTTTCCACCTGAAGGACCTGGTGTTGGAGGTCGACCGGATGTTCCAGACCGAGGACCAGCACGGCCGGCTGTAAAGCCTGTTGCGCGCTGCGCATCCGCTCCCTAAATGCCGCACTTCCAAGCCACATCGGCTGACCCGGGTGGGCGTGTAGCTCAGTGGTAGAGCACTGTGTTGACATCGCAGGGGTCGCAAGTTCAATCCTTGCCACGCCCACCATTTTTCCAACGTAATAGGCCGAGCACCCAAGGGCGCTTGCGAAGCATGCCGCAGCCCGTCTAGCCTTCTCTTATGAGCGCAGCTTCGTGTGAATCAGATCGCGTTTGATGCACGGTCTTTCTCTCACGATTGCTGTGTTCGTTTTCGTCCTGTTCGTCTGCGCGATCCCATTGTCGTTCAAACGCGAACGCGTTCCAGCGAGGATGAAAGCCCTCTCGTTAGGTGCGTGTATTACCTTCGCGGCCTATACTTGGGCGGCCCTGCAGTCTTCGGTTTCGCCTCAAGCCGATGTTGCAGGCTTATTGATTCACCTCAGCGCTGGCTGGCTGTTTCTGT
>DASUCP010000148.1:0-5494 GCA_036275975.1 Sphingomicrobium sp. | reverse complement strand
AGCGGAGCTGCTCCTGTTCGACGATCTTTCCGGCGAATGGCTCGCCCGGATCGCCGAGGTGGCGAAGAAGCGGATGACGCTCGCCGTTCAGCGGAAGACGCGCGACCCGGAGAGCATTCCCGACGTGTGGCTGGCCTTCGCTCCGGTGAAGCGCGCGCAGACCGACTGGCTGGTCGAGAAAGCCACCGAGCTCGGTGCTGCCCGGCTGGTGCCGGTGATCACGCGGCGCACGATTGCCGAGCGCGTGAAGCTGGAGCGGCTCGAGACCATCGCGATCGAAGCAGCCGAGCAATGCGGCCGGACGCGGGTTCCGCAGATCGCCGAGCCGATGCAGCTGAAGCGCTTCGTCGAGGAACTCGACCCGGCCCGCCGCCTGTATTTCGCGGATGAAGGCGGCGGCGATCCAGTCGCCGACGCCTACGGCGAAGGACCGGCAGCGATCCTGGTCGGGCCCGAAGGCGGCTTCACCGACGATGAGCGCGCATTCGTTCGTGGGGCTGGTGCGTCGGCAATCTCGCTCGGGCCGCGCATCCTTCGTGCTGAAACCGCGGTAATTGCGGCCTTGTCGGCCTATATGGCCATTGCGGGGGACTGGCGCTAAGCGCCGCGGCCCATGACGACGCGCACCGACGACAAATATTCGCGACCGATCGAGAGCCGCGCCGATCTGCTGTCGGTGTTCGAAGGCGGCGAGAAGCCGCGCGACAAATGGCGCATCGGCACCGAGCACGAGAAGTTCGTGTATCGGATGAGCGATCACGGCGCGCCGTCCTACGACGAGCCCGGGGGCATCCGCGACCTGCTGACGGGCCTGACACAGTTCGGCTGGAAGCCGGTCGTCGAGAACGGCAATGTCATCGCGCTCGCCGGCGAAGACGGGAACGTCAGCCTAGAGCCGGCGGGGCAGTTCGAGCTTTCGGGCGCGGCGCTCAAGAACCTTCATCAGACCTGCTCGGAAGCAGCCCGTCACCTCGGCCAGTGCAAGATGATCGGCGATCGCCTCGGCCTCGGCTTCCTCGGCACGGGGATGTGGCCGGACAAGCGCCGCGAGGACCTGCCGCGCATGCCCAAGGGCCGCTACGCGATCATGCTCAATTACATGCCCAAGGTCGGCAGCCTGGGGCTCGATATGATGCTTCGCACCTGTACCATTCAGGTGAATTGGGATGACTCTTCAGAAGCCGATATGGTGAAGAAGTTCCGCGTCGGACTCGCGCTTCAACCGGTGGCCACAGCGCTGTTCGCCAACTCTCCGTTCACCGACGGCAAGCCCAACGGATTCAAGAGCTTCCGCAGCCATATCTGGGAAGACACCGACCCGGACCGCACCGGCATGCTGCCCTTCGTGTTCGAGGAGGGGTTCGGGTACGACCGCTACTGCGACTATGCGCTCGACGTGCCGATGTATTTCGTCTTCCGCGACGGAAAATACGTCGACGTCGCCGGTGAGAGCTTCCGCGCCTTCATCGACGGCAAATTGCCCCAGCTTCCGGGCGAGAAGCCGCGGCTCACCGATTGGACGGACCACCTCTCGACCGCCTTCCCGGAGGTGCGGCTTAAGAGCTTCCTCGAGATGCGCGGCGCCGACGGCGGACGCTGGAGCCGCATCTGCGGGCTGCCCGCGCTGTGGGTCGGTTTGCTCTACGATCAAAGGTCGCTCGATGCCGCGTGGGACCTCGTGAAGCATTGGTCGATCGAGCAGCGCGAGAAGCTGCGCCACGACGTGCCGCGCCTCGCGCTGGAGGCGGTGACGCCGGACGGCGAAAGCATGCGCGAATTTGCGGGCCGGGTGCTCGAGATTTCGGCGGATGGGCTGACGCGCCGCGCCGAGCTTAACAGCGCCGGCGACAATGAGGGCGGATTCCTCGACCCGTTGCGCGATGTCGTCGCAACGGGCATGACCCCTGCGGATCGCCTTCTCGCCAAGTACCACGGCGCGTGGAAGGGCGACCTGTCGCAGATCTACGAGGAGTTCAGCTTCTAATGGACATGCCGATGCAGGGGCGCCGCACGCTCTACCCGGACATCCAGCCCTACGAGACGGGCATGCTCGACGTCGGCGATGGGCACAGCCTCTATTGGGAGCTCTCCGGAAATCCGGACGGCAAGCCCGTCGTGTTCCTGCACGGCGGGCCGGGCGGCGGCTCGAGCCCCGAGCACCGGCGGCAGTTCAACCCCCAGAAGTACAAGATCCTAGTGTTCGACCAGCGCGGCTGCGGCAAGTCGAAGCCCTATGCGAGCCTCGATCACAACACCACCTGGGACCTGGTCGAGGATATCGAGAAGCTTCGGACGCAGGTCTCGAAAGTCGACAAATGGCAGGTGTTCGGCGGAAGCTGGGGCTCAACGCTGTCGCTCGCCTATGCCGAGAAATACCCCGAGCGGGTCACCGAGCTGGTGCTGCGCGGCATATTCCTGTTCGACCAGTTCGAGATCGACTGGATGTACACCGCGGGGGGCGCGTCGCAGATCTATCCGGACAAGTTCGAAGAGTTTCTCGCGCCGATCCCCGAGAGTGAGCGCGGCGACCTCGTGGAGGCTTACCGCAAAAGGCTGACGTCGGACGACAAGGACGAGCAGCTAAAGGCCGCGAAGGCATGGAGCAAGTGGGAGGGCGACATCGTGACGCTTCTTCCGAGCCCGTCGACCATCGAGCATTTCACGGCACCCGACATTGCGGTTGCCGTCGCCCGCATCGAGAATCATTACATGGCGAACCACGGCTGGCTCGAGGAAGGCCAGCTGCTGCGCGACGCGATCAAGCTCAAGGGCATTCCAGGCGTGATCGTCCAGGGCCGCCACGACACCTGCACGCCGCCGATCGCCGCGTGGAAGCTCAAGCAGGCATGGCCGGAGGTCGAGCTCAACATCATCCCCGACGGAGGGCATTTGTTCAGCGAGCCGGGCAACCTCGACGCGCTCGTGCGCGCGACGGATCGGTTCGCGGGGGCCTAAACCCGAATCCCGAACAAATCCTCGAATGCCTCTGCACCCGCGGGGGTGATGCTCAGCGCGCGGCCTTCGGGCCGACGAGCGGTCCAGCCGAGCTCGAAGCAGCGCGTGGCGATCGCGGCGCCCACGGCGCCGCCGATGTGCCAGCGCCGTTCGCTCCAGTCGACGCACGGACGGCAAAAGGCGCGACGAGAATTCCGGCGCGGCGTGAGATCGACCCCGAGCTCGTCGAAGAAGGTCCGGCCGGCGTCGGTCACTTTTCCGCTGCCTTCCGTGAGCACGACATACTTCCGCTCAACAAGCGCGTCTGCGAGCGCAACGCCGACTTTTCCGGCGAGATGATCGTAACAGGTGCGCACC
This sequence comes from Sphingomicrobium sp., assembly GCA_036275975.1. Lineage (GTDB taxonomy): Bacteria > Pseudomonadota > Alphaproteobacteria > Sphingomonadales > Sphingomonadaceae > Sphingomicrobium. The sequence continues at coordinate 2,182 of DASUCP010000148.1, read as the reverse complement.
CGCGCCATTGCCTCATCGCAGCGGGCCTTCGGCCGATGCCTCGGCGGCCCCTCGACCGCGAGCGCCATGAGGCTCTCGAGCGCTCGCGCCACGGCGGGCGAGGTGAGCTGGTAATAGCGGTGCCGGCCGGTGGCAGTGACCGAGAGGAGCTTGCCCTCGAGGAGCTTGCTCAAGTGGCCGCTAGCCGTCGACGGCGCGATCCTCGCCGCGAGGCCGAGTTCGGTTGCGGTGAGCGAGCGGCCATCAAGAAGCGCGGTGAGCATGTTCGCGCGCGCGGGATCGCCGATCAGCGACGCGGCTTCGGCGATATATGGTCCGTCAGTCATCGTGCCTGACTAACGTCGGGGGCCTGAGAAGTCCCGCAAAGACGCTTCGGTTTAGACCGAACCAATCCGACCTATTCGCCGGGATGATACTCGCGTTCGGTGTGGCCCTTCAGCTGGTCCGGCCAGAAATAGACGTTGCGCAAATCGCCCGACGCATAGCGAAGGGCTTCGTCGTTGAAGTGCGGCGAGCCGAGGTGGCCGCTTTCGCCGCCGGCGGTGACGGCATGGGCGCGAACGCGCGGCCCGAACTCGACCACCGCGACAAAGCTGTTGCCTGACGTTCCGTACCATTTGACCGTGCCCGGCTTGGGCGAGGCGCCGAACGCGGCGAGCGAGCCGTAGGCGCTGCTGGCGAACGGCACCGGGATACTCGGGGCGCTATCGCTGAACGGGTGATCGATCGCCGACGAGATTCGCTGGAAGCGGTTCACCTCGCCCCACGGCACCTGCCAGCGGCCGAAATCGTGGGTCAGCCGAGCGACGGCATCATCGAGCGATTGGAGCTTCTGCGCCGGGCTGGTGTCGCGCGCGAGGCGCATCATGCGCTTGTTGCCGGGCTCATCTGCCGGCGCATGCTCGGCCTTCTGCAAAGCGTCGCCGTAGAACATGGCGAGAGTCTGCGGCACGGACTCGCCGCTCCACCGGAAATTCCAAGGGCGGAGTGCCGCAATCGGTCCTGACAGCCGCGCCTTGCGCGGGTCGGTCACTGGCAGCCGGTCGTAAGCCTGGATCAGCGGCGGGATCAGCGCGGCGAAGCCGGGCTGGTAGCTGTCGAACGCGGCAGCCTGCAGCTTCTCGAGCGTCCAGCCGCTGCTGTGCGTCAGAAGCTGCAGCGCGTGAATGCCGCGAAAATTCTCGCCGAACATGTCCATGTACTTCGGGAAATTGGCCGGCTTCGGGCTGAATGCCCCCGCGACCGACCAGGGTGCATTGTTGTTGTTGTCGACCCAGCCGTTGGGCGGGTCGATGACGTTGGGCAGCTCGTTCAGGCGATGCAGCGCACCCCAATCGGTCCGCGGATCGGTGCCGTCGACGGGCTTCGTGTAGTCGAACTGGTTGTCGCGGCTCGGCACGAATTGCGGGTGGAGATACGCGATCTCGCCCTTGTCGTCGGCGAAAATGGTGTTGTTCGAGCTGTTCGCCTTCAGCTGCGCGACCTGCATGAAGGATTCAAGGTCACTCGCCTTGGTGCGCAAATAACTTTGCTGCAGCGCCTCGACCGGCTTGTTCATCATCGCAAACGCGATCCAGCGTCCGTTCTCGTTGGCGACGATCGGACCGTGGTGGGTGAAGTAGGTCGTGAAGCTGAGCGTCGCGAGCTTCCCGTCCGGCGTCCGGTACCGCAGCGTGACCGGCCTTACGCCGAGGGGATCGCAGCTGTTACCGAAGACGGAGCACAGTGACTTCCCGCGCTGCTCGACCTTCTCGGCGAACTCGTCGACGACATCGACGCCGCTCGACGTGTGCATCCAACCGATGTGCGGGTTGAAGCCCTGGTAGATGAAGAACTGGCCCCAGGTCGAAGCGCCGTAGGCGTCCAGCCCTTCGTCGCTGCTCATCTGCAGCTCGGAGCGGAAGAAGAAGCTGGTGTGCGGATTGATGAGCAGCAGCGCGTGGCGATTACTGGTGAGCGCCGGCGCGATGGCGATGCCGTTCGAGCCGCGCGGCTCGTTGTCGGTCTTGCGGAAGACGTCGGAGATCCAAGCGTGCGGCGCGTCGGCGCTCGCGACGTGCTTCGCGGAATAGAAGTCCCGCAGCTTGTCGAGGTCGATCCGTTCGATGTCGCCGCCGATGCTTCCCTCAGTGAAACTTAATGCCATCCATGGTTCGAAATGAATGAGCACGCGCGGATGCAC
>DASUCP010000147.1:0-5369 GCA_036275975.1 Sphingomicrobium sp. | reverse complement strand
ATCAGGACGTGCGACGGAGCCGAGTAAGGCGCGAGAGCGAGGAGCAGCCTCGCGAGATCGTCGACGTGGATGAGAGACAAGTGCCCGCGCGGCGGCATCAGCATGAAGCCGAGCTTGGCCATCCGGAACAGCTCAAGCGTCTCCTTGTCGCCCGGGCCATAGACGGCCGGCGGCCGCACAATAACCCAGTCGAGCCCCGAGCCGTGCACCAGCCCCTCCGCGCGCGCCTTCGACGCACCGTAGAGGGACAGTTTCGGCTCGCGTGCCGCAAGCGACGAGAGATGGATGAAACGCTGCACTCCGCCGGCCGTGGCGGCGGCCAGCATCGAGAGTGTTCCCGCGACATTGCCATGCTCGAAAGCGGCGGGGGTATGCGCGCTGATCACTCCAGCGACGTGGACGACGGCATCGGCATCTCCGACGAGACGCTGCAGCGCATCGCGATCGTGAAGGTCGCCCGCGATCCATTCGATGCCATCGCATGGCGCCTGCTCCCTCCGGGTGAGGGCCTTCACCTGGTGGCCGGCGGCGAGGGCAACGTCGATGAGGTGAGAGCCGATGAAGCCAGTGCCGCCGGTGATCGCCAGTCTCATAGAGGCGACCAGGGTTTTTCTTCGCCGGCGAGCTCGGGCTCTTCGGTGATCGAACCCAACCTGTGGATGATCGCATCGAGCAAGGGCTCGAGCCCGTCCTCGAGCGGGGCGGAAATCGGGAAGACCGGGGCGCCGCTCTCGTTGGCGAGCGCCTTGACCAGCTTTACGCGCCTCTTGTCGTCGACGAGGTCGGACTTGGTAAGCGCGATGATCTCGGGCTTGCCGGCGAGGCCGGCGCCGTAGCTGTCGAGCTCGCCGCGCACGATGGCCCAGCTTTCCGCCGGGTCTTCGGCAGACGCGTCGACGAGATGGAGCAGCAGCCGCGTGCGCTCGACGTGGCCGAGGAAGCGGTCGCCGATGCCGGCTCCTTCAGCCGCGCCCTCGATCAGGCCGGGGATGTCCGCGATCACGAATTCCCGGCCCTTGTGGCGCACGACCCCGAGCTGGGGTTGGAGGGTGGTGAAGGGATAATCGCCGACCTTGGCCGACGCGTTCGTGACCGAGTTGAGGAAGGTCGATTTCCCGGCATTGGGCAGGCCGACGAGGCCCACATCGGCGAGGAGCTTGAGGCGCAGCCAGACCCACATCTCCTCGCCCGCTTCGCCGGTCTGGTGCTGGCGCGGCGCGCGGTTGGTGGAGCTTTTGTAGCTGGCGTTCCCGCGGCCGCCCATGCCGCCCTTGAGAAGCATGATGCGCTGGCCGATCTCGGTGAGGTCGGCGAGGAGACTGCGCTCTTCGTCGTCGGCGAGGATCTGTGTCCCTACCGGAACCTCGATGATCAAGTCGCCGCCGCCGGCGCCGGTCCTGTTGGAGCCCGCTCCACCCTTGCCGCGCGGGGCGCGGAAGTGTTGCGTGTAGCGGAAGTCGATCAGAGTGTTCAGGCCGGGCACCGCTTCGAAGACGATGTCGCCTCCCTTGCCGCCGTCGCCGCCGTCGGGCCCGCCAAACTCGATGAACTTCTCCCGGCGGAAACTGACCGCTCCGGGACCGCCCGCCCCCGAGCGGACGAAGATCTTGGCCTGGTCGAGAAAATGCATCGCATTGCGAATTAGGCGATGCGGGCGGTGAGGGGAACCTTAGACGCCGCTGACGCTGATCTCCGCGCCGTCGACGTCGCGGAAGCGGGCAATGCGCGTCCCGTGCATGTCCGTCGGCGCGCGGGTGAACACGAGACCCTCGGCCTGGCCGGAGGCATAGAAATTGTCGATGTCTGGCGTGCCGAGGCCGAGCTGCACGGTTCCAGCGGGATTTTCGTCCGAAGCGGGGTGCAGAGCGAGCTTGGTTTCGCCGGTGTCGAACTCGCTCCAGAACGGCGACTGAAAGGTGAGGCTGAGGCCGAGCGTATCCCGGTAGAAGGCGACAGCGGAGTCCATGTCGCTGACGAACTTGATCGCGTAGCTCAGGCGCATCAGAACTGACCTTCGACTGGCGTGAAACGACAAAGGCGTCCCGGAACGGTTAGCAAGATGGAGGCGCTCCATTCGGCAGCTCGTTCGCGCAGTTCGTCCGCTGCGCATTTTCTATTGTCTCGCGGTTTTGGCGTTTCTGCTCAGCCCATTGGGCGCGACTCATGCAGACTCGCGAGCTGCCGAGGCGGGTACCGATCTTCTCGACCCTTTCACAGACCACCTGGTTAGGATCTCCGGCCGCGCTGACGACCGCCGGGTTCGGAACTTGGGCGACGCCCGGATCCCGGGCGGAATCTCCGGCGAAGCTGAACACGAGTCCACCCTTGTACCAGCCGGCGGGGCTCTTCCCGTTCGGTGCGTAGTCGCCCGCCTGCATCATCTCGAGGAGCGCGCCGCCGACAACGCTTTCAGCTTCCGCGCAATTAAGCTTCGGCATGATGATCCGCTGGAGCGACCCGTCGGGCCCATATTGCGTTGCGAACGTGATGTTGAAGTCGAGCCGGCCCTGCTTCAGCGCGAAGGACGGGCATTTGTTCGATTCCGCGATCTCGAACAGCTTCGCCTGCATCTTCTCGTTGAAGTGGTTGTAGCCGCGCTGGCTGAGCTTCGGCAGGCTGCTCCAGTCGCCGTTCGCGGTCTCGACAGAAACGGCTGCCGCGGCGGGCATCGATACTGCGGCGAGCAGCAGGAAAGCGGTGGAAAGCCGGTTCATGTTCGCCTCCCGGATTTGACGCTCGCTTTTACCCTTCGGGCGAAATCGAGTCCACGAGCGCGGCCTAACGCTGGGCGACGTCTTGTGGGTGGCGCGGCTCAAGGATGAGGGTCCGCCCTTCGACCCGCCAGGAATCGAGCTTCGAGAGGAAATTCATGCCCAGCACGTCGAGGCCGCCAAGGCCGGGCGCGCTGACGATCTTCAGGTTGCGCGCGACGATATTGCCGACGCGAAGCTCGTCGATCGAGCCGATATGCGCCGGCGCCACTCCGTTGGCGGTGCGAAGCATCACCGGAGTAAGGCCCATGCCGGTATCGACGTGGGCAGCGCGCGCAGTGTCCATCGAGATTGCGGTCACCGTGGCTCCGCTGTCGATCAGCATGCGGGTCTTCACACCATTGACCGAGGCGACGACCCAGAAGTGACCATCGGGCGCCATGCTCACCCGAAACTCCTTGCCCGAGATCTTCTGATCATCGAGGCCGAGAGCGCCCGTGACGCGCGACAATTCGGGCTGGTAGGGCGCCTGCTGCAGGACGATGAAGATGAGGAAGGCAAGGAGGCCGAACGAGAAACCCAGGCGGATCATCCGACCGACCACCGGAATGCGCTGCAGGAGCATAATGAGCAGCGCCGCGAGGACGGCGTAGAGCGCCAGCTGCTGCCATTGGGGAAAAGCCGTGGGCATCGCCTGTCCAACCACTTCGGGGTGATGCTGCGCGTCCCAGACCGATGCAAGTGCGAAACTAGCGGCACTTCGGGCGAGGGCGAGCGTTTCTAACGTCGATCAAAAATTACGAGCACAGATTTTATGCGCGAGCGCATCGTCGCCGTGGGCCTGCTGACGCAGCGAGAACTGAACATCCTGGGGCCGACGTTCGATCGGGCGTGGCCGGTCGAAGACGCGCCGCAGTTCGAGGAGCTGTTGCGGGCGATCGACGAGGCTGACCGCGAGCTGCATCACGAGCCTCCGCAAAAGCAGGAATAGTCAGAATCGCTTGAGCAGCCGATCGACCGTGTCCTCGGTGGTCTTCTTTTTGGCCTTCTCTTCCTTCAATTGCTCTGCGTGACGCTCGAGCGCGGCCCGGACGAGCTCGATCTGTTCGTCTGTCAGATGCTCGATCCCGATGAATTGCTCGCGCGCCTTGTCAACCGCGCGGAGAAGTTCGTCGAGCTTGGCCTGCATGGCGGCGGCGTCCCGGTTCTGGCTGTTCTGGATCAGGAACACCATCAAGAAAGTCACGATCGTGGTGCCGGTGTTGATGATCAGCTGCCATGTGTCGGAATAGTGGAACATGGGACCCGACACGGCCCAGACGACGATGATCGCAACCGCCGTCATGAAGGTCAGCGGCTGGCCTGCGGCCGTCGAGATCCTGGTTGCGGCGAGGTTGAAGAACTTACGCATGCGCCCGTAACGCGCATGCAACGAAGTTGGTGCCGCTCAGGTGAAAGACGTCACGAGCATGGCGACCGACGCTGCGGCCATAACGGCGGTGGCCGCCCAGCCGAGGATTAACAGCGGACGCGTGGCGGTGAAGCGGCCCATCACCTTGTGCCGGGACACCACCACCATCATCGCGATCATCAGCGGGACGGCGGCAAGGCCATTGAGGACCGCACTCCAGAACAAGGCGCGCATCGGGTCGATCGGCGACCAGTCGATCAAGACTCCGATGAAGCTGGCGACGACGATGATCGAGTAGAAGCCCGCGGCCTGCTGAGGTGGATATTCCAGGCCTTCCTTCCAGCCGAAGATCTCGGCGACTGCGAATGCGCCTGAGCCGGCGAGAACCGGGACAGCGAGGAACCCGGTGCCGATAATCCCGACTGCGAACAGAGCGAAGGCGAATTGGCCGGCCACCGGCCGGAGCGCCTCGGCGGCATCGGCCGCCGAGCCGATCTGGGTGATCCCGTGGCGATGGAGCGTCGCGGCGGCGGCCATGATGATGGCGAGCGAGATGAGGTTGGAGAAGGCCATGCCGGTCAGCGTATCGAAGCGCATCCGTCGGAATTGCTTCTTGGCGCTTCGCGGCTCTCTCTTGATCGAACGATGCCTCGAATTGGCAATTTCCTCCGCCTCCTGCGAGCTCTGCCAGAAGAACAGGTAAGGGCTGATGGTCGTGCCGAGCAGGGCAACGATGGTCAGCAGCGCGTCGCGGCCAAGATCGGTCGGCCAGACAAGGCTGACCAGTGCAGCGGGCCAGTCCGTGTGCACGACCAGCAGCACGGCGACATAAGCGAATAGGCTGAGGGTCAGCCATTTGAGGATGCTCGCGTAGCGGCGGTAGGGGACGAACAGCTGAAGCGCGGTGCTGAGAATGGCGAAGCCGATGACGAACGCGTGCTCATTGCCGCCGATGACGAGCCGGGTGGCAGCGGCCATCGCGGACAGGTCGGCGCCGATGTTGATGATGTTCGCGATCAGCAGAATGCCGATCAGGAGCCCGACGAACTTCTTCGGGAAGGTGCTGACGAGGTTGTTGGCGAGACCCGCGCCGGTGACCCGGCCGATGTGGGCGCTGACCAGCTGGACTGCCGACATGAGCGGATAGCACAGGACCATCGTCCACATGAGGCCGTAGCCGAACTGCGCGCCGGCCTGGGAATAGGTGGCGATACCGCTCGGGTCGTCGTCGGCGGCTCCGGTGATCA
>DASUCP010000146.1:0-4615 GCA_036275975.1 Sphingomicrobium sp. | reverse complement strand
CGCCGCCTCGGGTCGCTTGCCGAACATGGCGAGCCATTCGCTGAGCGACTGCGGCCGCTCGTCGGGCTTGACCACCATCGCTGCGTCGATCGCCGACAGGAACTTCTTGCTGTACCCCGGCCACTTGCCGCTCGCGAGCGGAGTGCCGAGCCCCGCGTGCAGCCGCTCGAGCACCTCCGGCGGCTTCTCGCCTGTCACGCACTCGTACATGACCACGCCGAGCGCATAGATGTCGGTCCACGGTCCCTGCGGGTAGGTTTTTACATATTGCTCGATCGCGGCGTAGGGCGGCGTATGAAACGTCACCTTGGTGCTCGTCGCCTCGGCCGCCTCGAACCGGGCCGAGCCAAAGTCGATCAACACCGGCCGGTTGTCCTCGTTGATGAGGATGTTCGGCGGCTTGATGTCGCGGTGGAGCACTCCAACGCGGTGCGCCCGCTCGAGCCCTTCGGCGATCGGCTTCAGGATGTTCCACAGGCTGCGCTCGTTGAAGCGCCGCCCCTGCTTCAGCATTTTCGAAAGCGAAACGCCATCCTCGAAGTCCATCACCATGTAGGCGGTGCCGTGGATCTCGAAGAGGCTGCGAACGCTGACGATGTTCGGATGCCGGCTCGGCGTGGACAGGTTCCACAGGAGCTTGGCTTCCTCGACGAACTTCTTGAGGCCGAGCGCGTGCACCTCCTCGGCGTCGGAATCGATCGGGACCACCGTGTCCGAGGAATCGCGCTCGCTGATCGAGCTCGGGAAATATTCCTTTATGGCGACGAGTTCGTGGAAATAGATTCCTTGCGCCTTGTAGACGATGCCGAACCCGCCGACGCCCAGCACTTCCTCGATGCGCCACTCGCGAAGCACCGTGCCGTTCGGCAACGCCTTACTGCTGTACGCTTTGTTCATTGGCGAGCCCCCACGGCTGCTTATCAAAAAGTAAATCGCATGATCGCTTGTCGATTGCTAGTCTGGGACTCGAACGAATGTCCGGGGGCAGTGAATGCGCTTTGAATGCGCCAGCCGCACGCATGTCGGCCTGAAGCGGAAGATCAATGAGGATTCGATCCTCGTCGAAACCGAACGAGGGTTGTGGGCCGTGGCGGATGGAATGGGCGGCCACGAGGCTGGCGAAGTCGCGAGCGCGATGGTCGTGGACGCGCTCCGTGCATTGCCGAGCACCAGCGACCTCGACCAGCTCGCCGCATCCGCCGACGAAGCACTAGCCGCGACCAACCGCGAGCTGATCAATCTTGCGCGATCGAACGGTCACGGGAGCAGCATCGGCACAACGGTCGTTGGTCTGGCCATCTCCGATGGAGAATTCCGGTGCTTCTGGTCCGGCGACAGCCGCGGCTACCGCCTTCGGGACGGGATGATTTCCCGAATGACGCGCGACCACAGCTTGGTCCAGCAACTGGTCGACTCGGGCATCATCAAGGAAGAGGAGGCCGAGCTCCACGAGAGTTCGAGCGTGATCACAAGGGCTGTGGGCGTCGCTGAGCAATTCGCCATGGACGTGGTCAGCGGCGAGGTGCAGGCGGGCGACCTGTTTCTCCTCGCAAGCGACGGCCTCACCCGCGTACTCAACGACCGCGAGATTGCCATTGAGATTGAACGCTCAACCCTCGAGCAGGCCGCCGACAATCTCCTTGAGACGGTGCTCGAGCGGGGAGCGCCGGACAATGTCTCGATCATCCTCACGCGGGCTGTTTAGGCGCTCTTCCGTTTCGCAAGGTTCAGCGCAACGGCTGCGCGGAACAGCTCCTTGAACGCCTTCTCATCGACAACCTCGCCTTCGCGGATGTCGATCGCCCGCCGCGTGCCGCCGTCCAGGCTCGAGTTGAACAGATTCGACGGGTCTGGCAGCGACGCACCCTGGGCGAAGGTCAGCTTGATCTTGTCCTTATAGGTCTCGCCCGTGCAGGCCATGCCGGCGTGTGACCAGACCGGCACGCCCGACGGGTTCGACGGCTTGCGCCATTTGACTTCCTCTACGACGTCGGGGTCCGCTTCATTGATAAGCCTGCGCATCCGCGCGAGAGCTGCCCCACGCCAGTCGGTCATCTGCGCGATCTTCTGATCGATGAGTTCTGAATCACTTGCCATGCGGTGCTGCTGGCAACTTCCGGACGCGTCCGCAACTAGCGCGTCCTCTCGCGCGCCGCGGCAAGCGCCGACCTGACGTTATTTTCCGAGGCGGCGAGTAGCGCCCGCGCTTGGTCGCGCTCCACGCCGCTCGCGATCAGCGACGCGAGCTTGATGTCGTTATCCGCTCCGTCGAGCGCGGCTTCCGCCGCCTGCGGATCGACACCGGCAATCTGCGCGACGATGCCGATGGCGCGCGTGCGCAGCTTGCGGTTGGATACCCGCATGTCGACCATCAGGCCGTCGTAAACGTGCCCCAGCCTGACCATGATGGCGGTCGAGAGCAGGTTGAGCGCGATCTTCTGCGCGGTCCCCGCCTTCATCCTCGTCGATCCCGCGAGCACCTCTGGACCGGTGTCGAGGAGAATCGGATGATCCGCAGCGAGGAGCAGCGGCGTGTTGGCATTATTTGAAATTCCGACCGTCAGCGCTCCGGCTGCCGAGGCCTCGCGGACTGCTGCGACCGTGAAAGGCGTTGTGCCGCTTGCCGCCACGCTGATCATCACGTCGGTGCGATCGAGACCCGCCGACCTCACTAGGTCGCGGGAGGCCTCCTCATCGTCCTCGGCCCCTTCAACGCTACCCGCGAGCGCGTCGAGACCTCCCGCGATTCCGATGATGAGCCGGTCGCGGCTCCATCCGAAGGTCGGCTCGAGCTCCACGCCGTCGAGCGCGGCAAGCCGGCCTGAAGTTCCCGCCCCGACATAGACCAGCCGCCCGGACGGATTCCGAAGCCTCTCGGCGGCCTCGTCGGCGGCGTTGGCGATTGCGCCGATCTGCGGCCGGACCGCCGCTACTGCCTCGATCTGCCCTTCGAACATGGCCGTGACCGCTTGTGCGGTCGGCCAGAGGTCGAGCTCGGCATATCGCGGACTTGTTTCCTCGGTGCTCAAGGGCTCTCAGTTCCTTGCACCCAGCCTAGGACCGAGCCTCCCTTCTGGCGAGTGGCTCGGTTGATTGGCCGCGGATCGCACGATAGCGAAGGCGCTGAATGACTTTCTATCTGGGTATCGATGCTGGAGGAACGCGCACCTCAGCACGGCTGGTTTCTGAGGACGGCCAGACGATCGGCGTTGGGGAGGGCGGCCCGGCCAATACGCGGATCGGTGTCGACAAGGCGCTCGTCGAAGTGGAGAGTGCCGCCGCGCAGGCCATCGAGGCCGCGGGGCTTTCGCCGGAGGACGTCGGTTCAATCCGCGCGGGCCTTGGCATTTCGGGTCTCAACCGTCGTGGATCGCTCGATGCGCTGAAGGCGCACACCTTTCCCTTCGCTTCCATCGCCTTTGCAAGCGATGCAGCGATCGCCTGCGCAGGCGCAAATGCGGGAGGAGATGGCGGCATCGTCATCGTCGGCACCGGCAGCATCGGCTTTGCCCGGGTCGAGGGCGAAACGATCATCGTCGGCGGCTACGGCTTCCCTATTTCGGATGAGGGAAGCGGCGCGGATCTCGGACTGAAGGCTATTCAGCAAAGCCTTTGGGCGCGGGACAAGCGCATTCCGCACAGCCCAATGACCCGCGACATCCTCGAGAGGTTCGCCGATTCCGCGGGCGAGATCGTGAGCTGGATGGATACGGCCACCGCGACGGACTACGCGGTGTTCGCCCCCCTCGTGACCGACTATGCCAGCAAGGGTGACGCGGTTGCCGAACCGATCGTCCAGGATGCCGCGCGCGCCGTCGATCGGCTCATCCGTACCCTGTTCGAGCGCGGAGCGCCCCACTGCAGCCTGATGGGTGGACTATCCGAGGTCCTTTACGACTGGCTCGCCGCGGGCCTTCGCAAGCGCCTCCGCGCGCCGCTCGGTGACAGCCTCGACGGAGCCTTGCTGCTGGCCCGCTCGCGGGACTGATCAGTTCGGCGAGCCCGCAATCCATGTCCGCACGACGCGGCTTTTGGAATCGAGGAGCGCCAGGTCGGCGCGAAGGCCTGGCCGGATTTCGCCGGTCGTCTCGTCCACGCTGATTGCACGCGCCGGGTTAAGGCTGGCCATCCTGACGGCCGTGGCGAGATCGACCTCCAGAATCTGAACGGCATTGGCGACGGCCGCAGCCATGTTGAGGTTCGAGCCCGCCAGCGTGCCGTCCTCGGCGGCAACGCGGCCGCCTTCGACATGGATCGTCCGGCCGCCCAGCGTAAACATCGTACGATCCGAACCGACCGTCGGCATTGCGTCCGTGACGAGCACGAGCTTGTCCGGCCCCTTCGCCCGCAGTGCGACCCGTAATGCGGCGGGGTGCACATGAAAGCCGTCGGCGATGATTCCGCACCAGGCGTCGCTTTCGAGCGCGGCGCCCACAGCGCCTGGTGCGCGAGCGTTGAGCTGGGTCATGGCGTTGAACAAGTGGGTGAAGCCGCTCACTCCGCTCCTCAGCGCTTCGCACGTGTCTTCGTACGAGGCGGCGGTGTGCCCGGCGGCGACCGTGACACCCCGTTGCCGCAATGTCTCAATCATTCCAGGCGGATCGAGCTCAGGCGC
>DASUCP010000145.1:0-3978 GCA_036275975.1 Sphingomicrobium sp. | reverse complement strand
TTCACCAAGGCGCAGAAGGTCCGCGCGCTGATCAAGCAGGATTTCCGCAAGGCGTTGGAGCAGTGCGACGTCATCCTGACCCCGACCGCGCCGTCCGCAGCGTTCGGCATCGGTGAAACGACCGACCCGCTGGCAATGTATTTGAACGATGTGTTCGCGGTCCCGGCGAGCCTCGCCGGTTTGCCGGCGATGAGCGTCCCAGGCGGCCTCGACGAGCAGGGACTTCCGCTCGGGCTGCACCTGATCGGCAACGAGCTCGACGAGCAGATGGTGCTGAACGCCGGTCTCGCGATCGAGGAACGGGCTGGGTTCACTCACCGTGCGGAGAAGTGGTGGTAAATGGCTGACACGGCAGCACCTTTTCGTATCAAGGGCGACACCGGCGAGTGGGAGGTCGTGGTCGGCCTCGAAGTCCACGCGCAGATCACGGCGACTGCCTCCAAGCTCTTCTCGGGGGCCGCGACCGCGTTCGGGGCCGAGCCCAACACCCAGGTGAGTCTGGTCGATGCGGCGATGCCCGGCATGCTCCCGGTCCCGAACCGCGAGTGCATTCGCCAGGCGGTTCGCACGGGCATGGCGCTCGACGCGAAGATCAACAAATGGTCGCGGTTCGACCGGAAGAACTATTTCTATGCGGACCTTCCGCAGGGCTATCAGATCAGCCAGCTCTACCACCCGCTGGTCGGCGAGGGCGAGATTGAAATCCTGGCCGACGAGAAGGATGAAGCGTCGGCGCGAACCATCGGCATCGAGCGGATCCACGTCGAGCAGGACGCGGGGAAGCTGTTGCACGACCAGCATGCGACGATGAGCTACGTCGACCTCAATCGCAGCGGCGTCGCGCTGATGGAGATCGTGTCCAAGCCGGACATGCGTTCTCCAGCAGAAGCAGGCGCTTACCTACGAAAACTCCGAGCGATCCTCCGCTACGTCGGCTCGTGCGACGGCAACATGGAAGAGGGCTCGATGCGCGCCGACGTGAACGTCAGCGTGCGCAAGCCCGGCGGCGAGTTCGGCACCCGGACAGAGACGAAGAACGTCAACTCGGTGCGCTTCGTCATGGCCGTCGTGGAGCATGAAGCGAAGCGCCAGGTCGAGCTGCTGGAAAGCGGCGGGACGGTGGCGCAGGAAACGCGGCTGTTTGACCCGGACAAGGGCGTGACACGCTCACTCCGCTCCAAGGAAGACGCGCACGATTACCGCTATTTCCCCGAGCCAGATCTCCTGCCGGTTGAGCTGGATGATGCGTTCCTCGACGAGTGCAAGGCGAGCCTGCCCGAGCTGCCGGACGCCAAGCGCAAGCGCTACGAGGAGCTCGGCATAACGCCTTACAATGCCAGCGTTTTGACGGCCGAGGTCGAGACTGCACGGTGGTTCGACTCGCTGATCGATGCGGGCGCGGAACCGAAGCAGGCTTCCAACTGGGTCGTTGCCGAGCTGTTCGGCGCGCTCAACCGGCGCGGCGAGAGCATCGATCAGAGCCCGGTCTCCCCAGCGCAAGCCGCGGAGCTGCTGAAGCTCGTCGCGGACGGGACGATCAGCGGCACCATCGCCAAGCAGGTGTTCGAGATCATGCTCGAAAGCGGCGAGGGCGCTGCCGAGATCGTCGAGAAGCGCGGCCTCAAGCAGACCAGCGATACCGGCGCGATCGACGCGGAGATCGACAAGATCCTCGCCGCCAACGGCGACAAGGTCGCCGAGTACAAGGCGGGCAAGCAGCAGCTGTTCGGCTTCTTCGTAGGCCAGACGATGAAGGCGATGCAGGGCAAGGCCAACCCGCAGGTCGTCAACGAGAGGCTGCGGACGAAGCTCGGCTAGCCTGCGCTCCTGCGAAGGCAGGAGCCCAGACTTTTCTTGTTGGACTGGACCCCGGCCTTCGCCGGGGTACAAGCCCGTCCATGCGTAAGTTCATTGTGGCCGCCGCCGCGGCTCTTCTCGCTTTCCCCGCCGCCGCCCAGACGCCGCCTCCGCCGAAGCTTCTTGTCGTGCTCGCGGTCGATCAATTCTCGGCCGACCTGTTCGACGAATACCGTCCGCAATTCACCGGTGGACTGGCGCGCCTCGCGTCGGGCGCAGTGTTCCGCAACGGCTACCAGAGCCACGCAAATACCGAGACGTGTCCCGGGCATTCGGCGATCCTCACAGGCGACCATCCGTCGCGGACCGGCATTATCGGCAACACCTGGATCGACCAGTCCCTGAGTCGCCCGGACAAGACCGTCTACTGCTCCGAGGACGTGAGCGCGCCCGGCAGCTCGTCCAAGCACTACAAGGTCTCTCCGGTGAACCTGCGCGTTCCGACGCTGGGTGAGCTGATGAAGGCGCGGTGGCCTCAAAGCCGCAACGTCGCGGTGGCGGGCAAGGACCGGGCGGCGGTGATGATGAGCGGCCACCGTGCCGATCAGCGCTGGTACTGGGACGGCAAGGCATTCGTGACGGATCTCTCCGGCGCCCCTGTTCCGGTCAGCATCCCGGCGATCAACGCGGCGACGGCGCGTGAGCTCGCAGCGCCGGCCGCTCCGCTCCAGCCGACGCCGTTCTGCTCGGCAAAGGCGCAGCCGATCCCGGTCGAAGGTCATGCACCGGTCGGCGCGGGCGCTTTCTCGCGCGCCGCTGGCGACGTCGACGCCTTCGAGGCTTCGCCCGAGTTCGACGGGTCGATCCTCGCTGCGGCGGCGGCGCTGGTGCGCGAGATGCGCCTCGGGCGGGGCAGCTCGCCCGACGTGCTCAGCGTCGGCCTCTCGGCGACCGACTATGTCGGCCATCGTTATGGCACCGAGGGGCAGGAGATGTGCCTGCAGCTGATGTCGCTGGACTGGGACATCGGCGATTTCCTGAAGTTCCTCGACAGCACCGGCGTCGATTACGCGGTCGTGTTGACCGCCGATCACGGCGGCCAGGACCTGCCCGAACGTTTGCGGCTGCACGGGGTCGCCGATGCACAGCGGGTCGATCCGGCGCTTGCCGCTTCAACAATGGGCAAGGCGATCGGAGCGAAGCTCGGGCTCACTGGCCCCGTGCTCCTCGGCGACGTGTCTGGCGACATGTACATCGACGCCAGCCTGCCGGCGGCGGATCGCGCGCAGGTCCTCTCCGAGGCGGTGCGCACCTACCGCGCCCATCCGCAAGTCGCGGCGGTGTTCACCCATGACGAGCTGGCCCGGACGCCGATGCCGACCACCAATCCCGACAAATGGTCGCTTATCGAACGGGCGCGCGCCTCGTTCGACCCACAGCGCTCCGGCGATTTCGTGGTGCTGTTAAAGGAGCATGTCACGCCCATCGGCCATGTGACCAAGTCGGTTGCTACTCATGGCAGCCCGTGGGACTACGACCGGCGCGTCCCGATCCTCTTCTGGAGGCCCGGGTTCCAGGGCAGAACCGTCGAGACGCCCGCGGGAACCGTCGACATCATGCCGACGCTTGCGGCGATGATCGATTTGCCGGTCGCGCCGCAGTCGGTGGACGGCCATTGCCTCGACGGCACTCCCGCCATTTGCGAGACGCGCTAACCACCTAAAAACACGCGCTTTTCTTTCAACGAATATTGGGGCATGCTCCAGCCGTTGGGAGGGCCAGTATGCGCAAGTGGACAGCGGGAGTCGCTATCGCAGCCTTCGTTTCGTTGAGCGCCTGCGTTCAGACGCGGCAATATGCCGACGTCCAGTTCACGCCGCCCGAGGGCGACTACAAGCTGCTCGTGCTTCGACCGGACGTCACCGTCGGATCGCTGACCACCGGTGGAATGACCGAGCCGCGCGCCGACTGGACCGACGAGGCGCGGACGAACATCGTCGCCGCTTTGAAGGCGCAGCAGGCGGCCCGCGGCGGCAAGGTCACGATCGTCGAGCATCGCAACGAGGTGCCGGGCATCAGCTCCCAGGAGCTGGCCGACGTCGAGCGACTGAACTTCGTTGTCGACGAGTCCATCGTTCAGCACAAATATCTCGGCGATTACCTCCCCACGAAATACAGGAA
>DASUCP010000144.1:0-7888 GCA_036275975.1 Sphingomicrobium sp. | reverse complement strand
GCAGGCATCAGCGCGGCGGACTCGATCTCGTCGAGCGCGCGGTGGACCATAATGTAGCGCCGCGCCTTGTTGATCCAGTCGCCGGCGCGGCTCGCGCCCGGCAGGCGCATCGTTTCCGCTAGCGCCTGGTCGACATCGCCTGAGGCAAGCCGTTGCTGCGCGCGAACGTAGCGGGCATCGGCGTTCGCCGCTGGATGGGCAGCCGAATGAAGCTCGACCATCGATCCGAGCTCGCGCTTGAAGTTCGTCCACCAACTGTCTTGGGGACCTCCGCGCCGAAGGTCAGGACCCAGCGTGTCATATTCGGCAGTGAGGTCGTCAAGGCGGATCGGCTGGTGCGATCCCGTGATGATGGTCGCGACCGCTTGCTGATGCTGGGCGCCGAACCGCGCGACCAGCAAGTTCTCGAGGAAGCCGAGCGCAACTCCGCGGTCGATCGCCCGGCGCGCGGCGAAGGCGATGACCAGGGCATCGGCACGACCAGCCGATCCTTCGGCTCGAGCTGTCGCGTTCTCGACGCGTGCCACCCGGTTTTCGAGGTCCGCGATGCGCGGATCATTGGACGTGCTCGTCGATTGCGCGGCCGGGGACGGCTGTCGAGTGACAATCAGCGGCTGAGGCACCGGTCGCGGTACAGCAGGAGCGACGCCGAGGAACCGCGCGGCCGGCTGATAGCGGGCCAATCCCCAGGTCGCTGCGCCGGCGCCGACGAGGACCAGGACGAGGCCGATCAGCAGACGCGCGCTCCAGCTCATAGGCCTGGCAGTCCCCGTGCCGTTCATTCCGCCCCCGGTTTGTTGCACAGCATGGCGGCCAGGGCCAGAAGCGCTTCATCGTTTGGCTCTTGTGCCACTTCGACCGCAGCCCATCCTAGACCGACTGCATCGGCTGCCGCCTGACTGATTGCGCCGATTGCGACGGAAGCTCGATCGTCGACCAGTTCGGCAAAGCGGCCGCCCGCGCGCGGAGAATGGATCAGCGCCACGCTGTTTGCAGCAGTGCTAAGGTCCGGATCATGGATCGGCTTCGCGCGATAAACGACGACCGGTTCGATCTGCTGGCGCGCCGCGGCGGGTGCGCGGCGGTCCTCTCCGCAAAGATGGAGCAGCTTCAGGTCTGCATCGATTGCATCGAGCAAACGATCGATTCCTCCATCGCCGATCGCTGCAATGTCGAAACCGGCATCGCGCGCTGCGTCGGCCGTCGCCTCGCCGACTGCATATGCAGGCAAAGTCCGCAGCTCGCGCAGTTGCTCGCCGGCGCTCCGGACCGCATTGGCGCTGGTCAGCAGCAGGCCGTCCAGTCGGCTCGGCTCTGGAGCACTCCATCCGACCGGCTCGATCTCGAACAGCGGGACCGCGATGGCATCGAGTCCGCGCTCCCTCGCCTTTGCGACCGTCGCGCTGGCGCCCGGTTCCGGGCGCAGGACAAGCACAGCTTTCATTCGGTTGCGAACAAGCTCCGGATCGAGTCTGGAGCCTTGGCCAGCATCTCCCGCGCAAGCGCCGCGGGACTCTTCGTGTCGCCGCAATCGAACACGGCCCGTTGTTCGACCAGATCCTTGCCGTCGGCGCTGAACAGCTGCGCGCGCATCCTGAGGTCGCCGTCCTCGAGCACGCAGAAGGCGGCGACGGGCGAAGCGCAGGCGGCGCCGAGCGCTCGCGTGAAAGCGCGCTCTGCCGCAACGCAGTCGTAGGTGATCTGGTTGTTGATCGTGCTGAGGACGCTTTGCGTTCGCGTGTCGTTGGTTCGACACTCCACGCCGATCACTGCCTGAGCCGGAGCCGGCAGGATCACCTCGGTGGGGATCGCGGTCCCAGCCTCTATGCCGAGGCGCTTCAAGCCGGCCGAGCACAACAAGGTCGCGTCAACCTCGCCTTGCTCCACCTTCTTGAGGCGCGTTTCGACATTGCCGCGCAGCGGCACGATCTCCAGATCGGGCCGGAGCCGAAGCAGCTGGGCCGCGCGGCGCGGCGAAGAAGTCCCGAGGATTGCCCCCTGCTTCAAAGCATCGATCGATTCGGCGCCGACGATGCGATCGCGAACGTCGCCACGCGGCCTGACCGCCGCAATGTGGATCTCCTTCGGCCGGATGCTCTCGACATCCTTCATTGAGTGGACGCAGAAATCGACCTCCCCAGCGAGCAGCGCGCGATCGAGCTCCTTCGTCCACAGCGCCTTACCGCCGATCTCGGCGAGCGGCCGGTCCTTCACCTGGTCGCCCGTGGTGGTGATCTCCACGATCTGCACCCAGCCGTCGGGCCAACGCTGCGCCGTTTCGATGGCAGCCGCGACCTTGCGCGCCTGCGCCAGCGCCAATGCCGATCCGCGAGTCCCGAGACGAAGTCCCTGCATGGCCCACCCCTAGTGCAACTGTGGAGGATGAGGCAAAGGGCCGGACACGAAATGAATGTGATCCTTGGCCTCGAATCTTCATGCGACGACACGGCGGCAGCGCTTGTGACGAGCGACCGGCGGATCCTCGCCCAGTCCGTCGTCGGCCAAACGCAGGCGCATCAGCCCTACGGCGGCGTCGTGCCCGAGATCGCCGCGAGGGCGCATGTCGAGATCTTGCCGGGCCTCATCCGCAAGCTGCTCGATGACGCCAAGATGTCGCTGGGCGATGTCGACGCCATCGCGGCGACCGCCGGTCCGGGCCTGATCGGCGGAGTGATGGTCGCGCTGCTCACGGGGAAGGGCCTCGCGCTCGCCGCGGGCAAGCCGCTGATCGCCGTCAACCATCTCGAAGGCCACGCGCTCAGTCCGCGCCTCGTCGATCCCGATCTCGGCTTTCCGTACCTCCTGCTGCTGGTCTCCGGCGGACACTGCCAGTTGCTCGAGGTGCGCGGCATCGGTGACTATCGCCGCCTCGCAACGACCATCGACGACGCCGCAGGGGAAGCTTTCGACAAGGCCGCGAAGCTGCTCGGCTTGCCTTATCCCGGCGGTGCGGCGATCGAAGAACTGGCGAAGAGCGGCGACGCGCGCGCCGTGCCCCTGCCGCGGCCGCTGGTCGGTTCGGGCGAACCGCACTTCTCCTTCGCCGGCCTGAAGAGCGCGGTCGAGCGCGCGGTGGCCTCGGGTACCTATCGAGGGGAGGACATCGCCGCGAGCTTCCAGCGGGCCGTGGTCGACTGCCTCGTCGACCGTACCGCTCTGGCGCTCGGCGAGACCGACGCTCCCACGCTCGTCGTTGCCGGCGGAGTGGCTGCCAACGAGGCGATCCGCGAGGCGCTCGCCGACCTGGCCGCGCGCGAAGGGCGGTGCTTCAGCGTGCCGCCGGCGTGGCTGTGCACGGACAATGCGGCGATGATCGCCTGGGCCGGAGCCGAGCGGTTCGTGGCTGGTATGGTCGACGCGCTCGACGCTCCGGCTCGTGCTCGCTGGCCGCTCGATCCCGATGCCGAAAAGGTTCGTGGCGCAGGAGTGAAAGCGTGAAGCTCGGGATCATCGGCGGGGGTGCCTGGGGCACCGCGCTGGCGCAAGTCGCGTCGGCTGGCGGCCGAGAGACACTCCTGTGGGGACTCGAGCCTGAGGTCGTCGACTCGATCAACCGCAGGCGCCAGAACGAACCGTTCCTGCCCGGCATCCAACTCAATGAGACGATCCACGCAACGAAGAATCTTGTCGACCTGAAGATATGCGACGCATGGCTCGTGGTCACGCCGGCGCAGCACATGCGTGCGGTGCTCGAGCAGGCTTCCGAGTGCGATAAGCCGATGGTTCTCTGCTCCAAAGGCATCGAAGAGAAGAGCGGCGAGCTCCTGCACCGGGTCGCGAAGCAGGCGTGCCCAGACGCGCCGGTTGCCGTGCTGTCAGGTCCCACCTTCGCGAACGAGGTCGCGCGCGGGTTGCCGACCGCAGTGACGCTCGCAGCGGAGGACTTGCAGCTGGCAGAGCGACTGCGCGAGCGCATCGCGCAGCCCACCTTTCGAATTTACGTGTCGGACGACGTCGCTGGCGCGGAGATCGGCGGGGCGGTCAAGAATGTGCTCGCGATTGCCTGCGGCGTGGTGGAGGGCAAAGGCCTCGGCCAGAACGCCCGCGCCGCGCTCATCGGCCGCGGCTTCGCCGAAATGACGCGCTTCGGTCTCGCCTTCGGGGCAAGGCGCGAGACGCTCACCGGACTCTCGGGACTGGGCGACCTCGTGCTAACCTGCACTTCCACCGGCTCACGCAACTACTCGCTCGGCAAAGGCATCGGTGAAGGCCGGTCTGCAGCCGAGCTGCTGTCGGACAGGAAGACGATCGCGGAGGGCGCGTTCACCGCGCCCGTCCTCGCGCGCCTCGCTCGAGAAAAGGGTGTCGACATGCCGATCGCCGACGCTGTCGATGCGCTGATCGCGGGTCGGGCGACGGTCGATCAGGCGCTCGACGCGCTGCTCAGCCGTCCGCCGCGAGCGGAAGGCGTCTAGAAATCTACCGCGATTCCCTTCTTTTCCCAGTCGCCGTAGCGCGTCGGATCGAGCCGCTCCTCCTCACCGGCGGGCGGGGCCGGTTCCTCAATAGGCTCCGGCTTCGGGGTCGGCGGCGATGGGCTGAGATAGGCCGGGGCGTCGAGATGCTTGGTGCGTTTCATGACGCCAAGATGGCAAGCGCGGATCTCCATGCCAAGCGTTGAAGGCCTCGGCGCGAGGCGGGCCGCACTGCAGATGCTCGATGCGATATTCCGGCGCGGTCAGACTCTTGATGCAGCAGCGGCACACGTGCGCAATCTTTCCGCGGCGGACCGCGCGCTTGCCATTGCCATTGCCGGGGAGGCGTTGCGGCGAATCCCCGATCTCGACGCTCTGATCGACAGCGCGACCCGCCAGCGGCTGCCCGGCGACAGCAAGGCGCGAATGGTCCTGCGGCTTGCGCTCGCGCAAAAGGTCGGTCTCGGCACGCCCGATCACGCGCTGGTCGCCACGGCCTTGCCCTTGCTCGATGGCGGGCCGCGCCGTCTGGTCCACGGAGTCCTTGGGACCCTGCTGCGCAGGGGCGTCCCGCCGATGGAAGCACCGAGCCTGCCTGCGGAAGTCGAAGAACGCTGGGGCGACGCCTGGGGGGAGGAGACAGTCGAGGCGGCACGACGTCAGGTCGCGAAGCGCCCACCGCTCGACCTCACCTTCGCCGACAATGGCGCGGCTCAGGCCTATGCCGACCGGCACGGCGGCGTTTCGCTCGCACCGAAGCATGTGCGGCTCGCAAGTTCATCGGTTACCGAGCTGCCCGGATTCGAGAGCGGGCGCTGGTGGGTTCAGGATCTGGCCGCGTCGCTCCCTGCCCGCCTGATCCCCGAAGACGCGGCGGACGTTCTCGACCTCTGCGCCGCACCGGGCGGCAAGACCATGCAGCTGTCCGCCGCAGGCCATCGGGTCACAGCCGTCGATGTCTCCGTACGTCGTCTCGCGCGACTGCGCGAAAATCTTGATCGCACGCACCTCGACGCGGAACTGGTCCAGGCCGATGCGCTGAGCTGGGAGCCGCACAGGCAGTTCGATGCGATCCTGCTCGATGCCCCCTGTTCGGCGACGGGCACTTTCCGGCGTCATCCGGAGGTGCTGTATCGCGCTCGCCCGCAAATCATCGCCGAGAATGCGGAGCTTCAATCGCAACTCCTCGCCCGCGCGGCGAAGTGGGTGAAACCCAATGGCACGCTCGTCTATTCCGTCTGCTCGCTCGAACCGCAGGAAGGCGAGCGGGTCATGGACAGCTTCCTTCAAGCTCGCGACGATTTCGCGGCTTCGCCTGCCACTGGTCTCCCGGGCTTCGTGCATTCGTCGGAGCGCGGTCCGGTGCGCATCCTTCCCGGCCTTCTCGAAGCCGAAGGCGGGCTCGACGGCTTCTTCATGGCGCGGCTTGTCCGCACTGGCTAATCCCGTCTAATCGGGCCCATGGCCGCACCCATCATTGCCCCATCGATCCTTTCCGCGGATTTCGCGAAGCTCGGCGAGGAAGTGCGCGCGATCGACGAGGCCGGCGCCGACTGGATCCACATCGACGTAATGGACGGCCATTTCGTCCCGAACCTGACCATCGGCCCTGCCGTGGTGAAGGCCCTTCGTCCACACACGCAAAAGCCGTTTGACGTCCATCTCATGATTTCGCCGGTCGACCCGTTCCTCGATGCGTTTGCCGAGGCTGGGGCCGACATCATCACGGTCCATCCCGAGGCCGGCCCACACCTCCATCGCACCGCCCAGCGGGTGAAGGCACTGGGGAAAAAAGCGGGCGTGTCCCTCAATCCGGGAACGCCCGCTGACGCGCTCGATTATGTCCTGGATGAACTCGACCTGGTGCTCGTCATGAGCGTGAACCCTGGCTTTGGCGGGCAGAAATTCATCACCAGCCAGCTGAAGAAGATCGAAACCATTGCCGAGGCAATCGCCCGGCGCGGCCTCAACATCGCCCTAGAGGTCGACGGCGGAATCGATCCGGAGACCGCACGCCGGGCAGTCGCCGCCGGAGCCACGGCACTCGTGGCCGGAACCGCCGCCTTTCGTGGTGGGCCCAGCGCTTACGGCAACAATATTAGGGCGCTCAGGGGAGACGAATGAGCGACGGCGAAGCCGCCGAGCGCGCCGTCGTCAGCAAGCTCGCCCGCGGCTCCTTCTTCTCCCGGCTGAAACATTCACGGCAGCCGCTGAAGCTCGTCGCAGTTCCGCGCGATCACGTGCAAGGCGACCGCCAGCGCGGCGACGGCCTGCTTGCGGGACGGCTGACCGTTGGAAGCGAGACGCTGTCGTTGAAGGATCTCGACTTCGCCGCCGTAGGCGCGCGCGGCGTGACTGCCGAGCAACTGCAGGGCTTCTCCTGGCTCCGCGACCTTGCTGCGGCGGCTTCCCGCGAAAAAGGGGCGCGGCTCGCCGAGGCAATGGTCGGCCGCTGGCTGATTGCGCATGGCACCAAGCCGGACGAAGCCTGGGCGCCGCACCTGTGGGGTGAGCGCATCCTGTTCTGGACGGCTTACGCGCCGTACATCCTGTCGAGCGCGGACAGCGGCTATCGCTCCGCTCTGTTGAACACACTGGCTCGAGGGGCGCGCCAGCTCGATTCGAATGCCGACAAAGCGACGGCAGGCCTCGACCGCATCACGGCATGGTGCGGAGTCGTGGCCGCCGGGCTGCTCGTCCAGGGCGGCGTCCCGCGCGTCGCGCGAGGAGAAGCCGGTCTGGCGCGCGCCTTGGCATCGGCGCAGTTCGATGATGGCGGCCTCATCAGCCGATCCCCCTTTGAGCAGGTCCTGCTGGTCGACCGCTTCGGCCTGCTACGCTCCTGTTATCTCGCGGCAAAGCAGACGCTTCCCGACGGCATCGAGGCCGCGGCGCAGGCGTCGCTGGCGGCGCTTCATGGCGTCACCATGGGCGACGGCGCGCTGTCGAGCTGGCAGGGCTGCAATCCCGGCGAAGCGTCACGGCTGACCGCGCTCATCGAAGGCTGCGGTCTTCGGGCGCGACCGCTTCGTCAGGCGCGGGGCTGGGGGTACCAGCGGATGTCCGCCCTCGGCACAATTCTGGTCCTCGACGCTGCGCCTCCACCACCGTCGAAAATGGCCGACCAGGGCTCGGCCTCGACCCTCGCGTTCGAGCTGTCCGATGGGGGGCAGCGCCTCGTGGTCAATTGCGGTGGACCCGGACCGCTGCCAACCGAGCTGCCCGACGAGCTCGTACAGGGGCTGCGCACAACCGCGGCACACAGCACGCTGGTGCTTTCCGACACCAACTCGACCAACATCCTTGCCGACGGATCGCTCGGCAAAGGCGTTGAGGACGTCACCATCGACCGGACCGAGGACAATGACGCGAGCCGACTCGAAGCCAGCCACGACGGCTACGTCCGCGCGTTCGGCATCGTCCACAAGCGCAGCCTGATGCTCGGCAACGACGGCAAGGAATTGCGCGGCGCC